>JAAYNU010000135.1 GCA_012520695.1 Erysipelothrix sp. | reverse complement strand
TTAGGTATCAGTCTTGAAAAAGATGGCACCATAACAGGGCAGCTCAAAGGAAATTGGATTTTTGAAGATGGCAAACTAAAAATGGATTTGGCTAACAAATCATATTCTGGTTATGTTAGTTCTCAAGTCAGTAGCATTAATGGCTTACAACGTGACCTTCATTTTACCCTGCTTGGTTATAAGGGTTCGGTCCTTGGGGAGTCAATATTAGGGATTAGAGTTTCAGATAAGCAATCTAGTGATCTGCTGAAACAAGCAAGTGAAGATCTTAAACTTGCTCGAAACAATGGGATATTAGCTAATGTAAAGCTACCAACTACAACTTATAGTGGGATCCAAGTCAAGTGGTCTTCATCAAATAACAAAGTTCTCAGTTCAACGGGTGTTGTCCAACGACAAGATGATCCAGTTGCACTACGCTTAACAGCAACGTTGAAGTACGGAGAAGAAGAGCTCCAGAAACATTTCGATGTAGATGTAGTTTCAAAAGATGGTACCGCTCTGAAAAGGAATAATTTCACATTGTTTATTCTAGGATTCATCGGGGCTGTCATTTTAGGAGCAGTAAGTTTCTTTGTGATTAGAAAAAAGAAAGCTTAATAGATAATGGTGGTAGTATATAATTCGGACAGTTCGAACATTGTAATGGTCAAGCTTTTTTGGAACACTCTTGTAAAAACAGATCTAAGCATTTCTAATTTCATTCGGGGTTTTATATCCGTTTGATGCATGTGGCCTTATCTGGTTATACCACCCAAATACATACTCTGATATCGCAGTTTCAAGTTGCTTGTCATTGCTGAATTCAAATCGATTGATAAGTTCAAATTTCATTGTTCTAAAATAACGTTCCATCACAGCATTATCATAGGGACACCCCGCCTTACTCATACTTTGGGTGATTTCGTTTTTAAGACAGTATTCTGTGAAATTGTAGGATGCGAATTGGCTGCCATGGTCACTGCGAAGGATTAAACCTTTGGGTCTTTCTTTTTGAGATAACGATGCTGTTTCTAATGTTTCTTTGGCTAGGTCACTTGTCATCATCCGACTTATTTTGGTCGCGACTATGCTCCTGTCTGAAAGGTCTAAGATACTACAGTTATACTGAAATTTACCATCCCATCCTTTGATATAAGTAAAATCAGTACACCAAACTGTGTTCTTCTCTTCTACATTAAAGTTTTGTAATAAAAGATTCGGGAATAACTCATGTTTTTTGCCATCAAAATACTTAGGACGCTTTTTAGCAGGGATACAATAGAGTTGAAGCTCTTTATTCATATATTTATGAATAGTGGTCTTAGTGCCCCTCATACCATCACGTGTTAAGAATATGACCATTCCGCGATGACCTACTATGCCACCTGTAGAATGGAAGATGTCTTTGATTTTATTTTGAATTGATTCCTTAGTTTGACGATATTTCTGTTTTGCATTTCTAAGATAATTATAATAACCATTGGCGTAGACGCCGCAACGTTTCAATAACCAACGTAAACCAAAATGAGCTTTGTGCTGATCAATAAATCTGTAAATTACTTGCCGGTTTCTTTCGCAAAGAATGCTGCTGCCTTTTTTAGAAAATCATTCTCTTTTTCTGATTCAACGAGTTTCTGCTTAAGCTTACGATTTCTTCACACATCCTTACTTGTCCTATGAACGGGGTACAAATGAGAATCATAACGGCATCATAAGACGTTTTATACCCAAAGGTGTATTGATATCGAGCGTTGAAGAAAAGCCAATTAGATTTATAAATAATTGGATGAATGACTATCCTAGAAGGTTACTTGGATACTTAACACCACTAGAGTCACTTATGATGCATTTAATGGCATAAATCAAGAATAAACTTTTTTTAAAATAAGTGGACAACTTGCAATTGCAATTCAAGTAAAGTTAATTTTAATACTCTAAGACCAATTTTGAAAACACTTAAAATACCTAGTAGTCTGATCATATAATTACTAAAATAAAATAATCAATAGTACTTAAATTCATAACTCAAAAT
>JAAYNU010000134.1 GCA_012520695.1 Erysipelothrix sp. | reverse complement strand
GCAGTAGCTTAGAAGATATTATATCATATAAAAAGCTCTCCTAAACTGAAGATTTAGAAGAGCTAAACTGTATTATTTTAATACTGGCCAGTAACCTTTGTTCGCAATAATCATTTCATCAAGGATTAATTTCGCGACTTCCAATGAAGGAACTGTTTTATTCATTGAGAATGCTTGTAGCATTTTTGTGTAAGATCCTTCAATTGCTGCTTGAACTGCAAGTTTTTCCGAAGCAAGTTGTTGTTCAATCATTCCCTTGTAGAATGTATCGATCGGTCCACGACCAATAATTTCAGGACCATCTTTAGAAATCCAAGCAGGAAGTTCAACCATAGCATCATCCTGAAGGTTTGGAATATTACCATTATTTTCTTCAATGATGATGAACTTCGTTTTTGTATCTGACATCAAAGCAACTGCTAAATCAGCAATGAAGTTTCCATGAGCCCCTGCATAGAATGCATCAGAACTGATTTCTCCAGTTTCAACGTAGCGATCGATTCCTTCGAATAGTGTCTTCTCACGAGTGTTCATAACTTCGTTTGCGCGAGTAAAGTTTACATCCGATCCTTCAACACTTTCCTTAGCCATCAAGTAGTATGTTAGATACGTGTTTGGTAAGTAATCAGGAAGTAATTCCATGATTCTTGCCTCGTTTGTCCATACTTTAATCCATGATTGGTTAGCATGACGGTTTTCTGATTCCATATTTCTTGCGATTGCCTCAATATGTTTCTTCGGTAACATAATCCCAGTTTCTTTCGTATATTCACGAATTTCCTTAATGATGTCACGTCCCTCATATTCGATACGAGTGAACCATCCGAAGTGATTTAAACCAAAGTAATCAACATCCATCTCCAAGTATGGTGCATCGACACATTGTCCGACCATCTCAAGAATAGCGATTGGCATATCACAAATGTTTATAATACGTGCATCAGGACGAAGTACTCGACACGCCTCTGAGACAACAGCCGCTGGATTTGAGTAATTCAAGATCCAGTGATCTTTAGCAGCATATTTTTCCACATCATCGATAACCTGCATCATTGGGAATATTGTACGAAGACCATAAGCAAGTCCCCCTGTACCACATGTTTCTTGTCCAACTAAGCCATGACGTAATGGAATTTTTTCATCTTGTTCGCGCATCTCGTATTTTCCTACTCGCATTTGAGAGAAAATAAACTTCGCATCTGTATACGCTGTCTCTTTATCTGTTGTGACTGTTAGTTTAATTGGTGAATCCATATCTTTTAATAACCAATCAACAACTACCGCTACTTTCTCCTGACGAACACCATCATTATCAAATAATCGGATTTCATTAACACCTAAGTCCTTTTGTCTTAAAGCAATCGACTTAACGATCCCTGGAGTAAATGTACTCCCACCACCTACTATTGTTATTATCATAATTAATTTCCTCTTTTCTATAACGATGCCAATGTAGCATCTACTTCCTTACGAATTGACGGTACTTCAACACCGTATACAACTTGTACATCCGAACCTTTAAGAACTATTCCATTATTAGCTTTTTTATTAATAAGGTCTTTATTAACAAGAGTAATATCCTTAACATTCACTCTCAATCTCGTAAAACAATTCTCGATTGTATTGATATTATCCTTACCACCCAGTCCATCAATAATATGGTATGTATAGGCTGGATTAACAACACCCGAAACATCAGTTTCAATAATCTCAACGACCTCCTCTTCCTCATCTAACATATCGTTACGACCCGGAGTCATCATATTAAATTTCTTAATTAAATATGAGAACAAGAAGAAGTAAAGCAGAATTTGAATTATAGCGAGAACATACATCATTGGGAAATTCGTTCGCTCAATTCCTGCCACAACGTTCATGATAGCGGAGTTAATAAGTCCCGTTGTCATTGCATGAATACCAAGTACTTTAAGTAATGCGACAAACACCCCCGCAATGACTGAATGAAGCACAAACAGCAACGGTGCAGCGAAGGCAAACATGAAGTCAATTGGTTCAGTAATCCCCGTTAGTGTCGCTGTAAGAGCCAATGGAATCAAGACATTCAAGATTTTCTTTTTATTTTCTGGATATGCAGTGTGATAGAAAGCAGCACATATTCCAAGATAACCAAATGTCTTAGTGAAACCTGTTGCCATGTAGTACATTGAATCAGAGAATGGAACACCCATTTGAAGCTCTGTCATAAGAATTGGATAAGCACCCACAATAACCTGTTCACCTACAACCAATGATCCACCCAATTCAGCAAATTGGAATGGAGCATAAACTAAATGATGAAGACCCGTAGGAATAAGTAAACGCTCTAGCATTCCATATAAAAACAACCCGAATGTCCCAGAGGATGAAATCACACTTGTTAAGAAGTTAATTCCTTGTTGAACAATTGGCCACAAGAAAGCAACACTATATCCTAGGAAAAGGGAGATAGCGAGCATGCAAGCAAACGTAAATCGTGTACCCGAATACATTGCCCAGTATCCTTTAAATGACTTATGGCTTGTCTTATTGAAAATATACCCCGTTAAACACCCAAGAATAATTCCATTGAACACTCCCATATCCGTAACTTGAATCCCAAGAACAGATGCCTGTCCAGAACCAAATAGCCCCAACATTTCTGATGGTTGAGCTAACAGTTCAAACGTTTTAAGAGTAATGTTATTTGCAGTAAGGAACATGATATACACCATCAAACCAATTAAAGCAGCTTGATGCTTTTCTCCCTTTGCAAGCGCAGCAGCAATTCCCACCGCGAAGATCAATCCCAAATTATTAATGATAACCATAACACACTCATAAAGCAGTGTTCCGATTAGATTAATTGGACGCCACTGTAAGAACGTCAATACTCCTGTAACACTTGTATTCGTCAACAAGACACCAAGCACTAAAATCATTCCCGCTACTGAGATATAACTCAGCGGTTGAACCATTGCTCTAGAGAACTTCTCCATTGCAGACAATATTTTATCTTTCATTTTCTTTCTCCTTTTAAAAATAAAAAAGACCTTAAAAACATCTGAAACACTCAAAGTGCACCATCACGTTTTAAAGGTCTTGCCTAAATTTCAGTCACAAAGCCATATAGGAATTACAATACGCGTAGAATATGAATCATTAAATAAACACGCTCTTGAGGCGAGATTTGATAATCAAACGCACTCATAATAAATACATCAATTTCATCAATACAACTTTTTAACTTCTTGTCCTTTGAGACAAGAAGTTCATACATTCCCTCAACCACATTCATCTTCAACTGTTCCTTACTGAATATTCTGTAAGCAAGAAACTTGAGATGCGTTAATAAACGAGACGTATCCAGTGAATTAACGTCTAATGTGATGTTGTAGGAAGAACGAATCACATCCAGAACACCTTTTGTGAACATGAGAATATTACTTGTACTCTCTGCCTCAATCCCCATTGAAGCATTCACAATGTGAAGCGCTATATATCCCGCTTCATCTAAGGGTAGTTTTACTTCCATGGTCTCATTGATTAAATCCAAGGACCACAGAGCAATCTGAAACTCTTCTTGATATAAGGTCCTAATTTCATCAAGCATTAAGTTGGGTAACCTAATGCCCTCGCGTTCACGTTGAACTGCGAAATGAATATGATCACTCAGGCCCAATACAATTTGATTACTCAAATCTGCTTGAAGATCCGATTTAGCCTTCTCAATAATTTTTTCCGCTAATTGAAAATACTCAATTGAAGTTTCTTCAAATAACTCTCGGAATTTATTTTGATGTTCCGATAAAATGTAATAATACTTATCTACCTTCTTCTGATCTAATAAATCACCAGGTTTTTTACCAAAGCCAATCCCAGCTCCTTGAGCAATCGCTTCACGATCATCAACAGTTTTAGTGGCCACTATATTATTGTTATAAACACGAAGTATTCTCATGGGATCTCCTTTTCATAAAAAATACCCTACCACAAAAAATAAAATGCGGTAAGGTATTGCCTGCTTATATCAGTCACAATCCGTTAAATACATTTCCATTATAGCAATTTCATAACAAATGTCAACGTTTATATTTTCTCAAAATAAATAATATCATCTCAACCATAGCACTCAAGATGACACCACCATACATCGCAATTATCCACATGACGATTGCGCCAAGATCCGCAAAGGGCTCGGCAGTCTTGCCCATAGCACTCCACAGTGCAACAAGTGAGAGTACAACTGCAACGCCTAAGATCTTAAGACCAATGTTCAAATTATAATGCTGAAGAAACGCTGCATACCCCGCTACTAAGATACTTACAAATGCATACCGAAGTAAAAGCATCGCATCCAAATCTAAGTTTC
>JAAYNU010000009.1 GCA_012520695.1 Erysipelothrix sp. | reverse complement strand
TTGAAGTGAATGGGAAGCGTGTTTCGATCATTGTTCGAAATATTTCCCGGGATATATTTACGGGTGATAAACAGGAGCTAATGGAGCGCTTTGTGCGAGGGGATTCGTCTCGCAATACGGATGGAAACGGTCTTGGTTTATCAATTGCGAAGAGCATGGGTGAGCTTCAGGGCGGTGTCTTTGATATTATTCTTGATGGGGATTTGTTTAAAGTGATTTGCACCTTTGACCTAATATAATGGGGTCGTGTGTGAATTGTTGTTTAGTAATGGAATTGTGGTGTTTTTTTTGATATAGTTATATAGGTGAATAATTATGCAAGATGGACTTAGGATTACAATATATTTGGTGAGCTTCATTGCCTCTGCCTATGGCTTAAGTGGTGTTGATTTTTCAAAACTGACTCGTCGTGGTGGACAGCAACGAATTTTTCTTTTGTATCTATTGGGTTCCATGGCACTGGGATATCTCGTAGCAATGTTTATTTTGGGCTTATCACTGAACTATTATCGATAAAAACTTATAAGAAGTGGAGGAATTGTGGATGTTTTCAAAAGCAGTAGGAATTGATTTAGGTACCGCGAACGTACTAATTTATGTTAAGGGTGAAGGTGTAGTGATGCATGAACCTTCAGTTGTTTCAATTGATGCACAAACTAAAAAATGTCTTGCTGTAGGGCAAGAGGCTAAGGATATGCTTGGGCGTACTCCTGGGCGTGTTCTCGCAATCCGTCCTTTAAAAGATGGTGTTATTGCGGACTTTGAAGTAACAGAAATGATGCTTCAATATTTTGTACGTAAATTGAAATTAAAGGGGATGTTTTCACGTCCAACGATTCTAATTTGCTGTCCTTCAAACATCACTTCTGTAGAGCGTAAAGCGATCAGTGATGCAGCTTACCGTGCTGGGGCAAAACGTGTGTATATTGAAGAGGAACCAAAAGTTGCGGCTATTGGTGCTCATTTAGATATATCGAAGCCTACAGGATCAATGGTTCTTGACATAGGTGGTGGTACTACTGACGTAGCGATCTTATCATTAGGTGAAATCGTAACAAGTACATCATTAAAAGTTGCGGGCGATCGTATTGACCAAGACTTAATCAAACATGTTAAAGATACTTATAAACTCTTGATTGGTGATCGTACTGCGGAAATGATTAAAATGAATATCGCAACTGCATGGCTTGATGATGTAGCTGAACTTGAAACACAAGTAATGTCTGTAAGTGGACGTGACCTTGTAACTGGTTTACCAAATACAATTCAATTGCGTGCAGATGAAACTGAGAAAGCAATTCATGAAAGCTTACAGGATATTGTTCGTGCGTGCCGTACGGTCCTTGAACAAACACCTCCAGAGCTATCAGCTGATATTGTAACTCGTGGTATCGTCTTAACTGGTGGTGGAGCATTACTTCACGGTCTTGATAAGTTGATCATGCATGAACTATCAATTCCAGTATACGTAGCAGAAAACGCATTAACTTGTGTTGCTGAGGGAACAGGAATTATGTTAGAAAACTTAGATTTAGTAGGATAATTTATAACTAAATAATTGAAATCAAAGATTGTCGGAAATATTCGGCAATCTTTTTTAGGAGTTATTTAACCGTTCGCGTAATTTATTGCATGAACGGGGGATTAATAACGATGACGTATAGAATTAATGAAGATATCTTAGGTGACTATAAACAGAAAAATCTCGAAAGACTGATTGAAAACTTCTGTGATCAGTATCAAAAATACATTACAGATCTCAGTTGCCATGAAAAGATAAAAGAACTGAAGTCAGGTCATAACCGAGTGAACAGGTCGCACATGTGGTCCAGTGAAGCGATGAAGATGACACCCAAAATTGGGGATATATGTTTTATCGACTACGGACATGCATATTTAAATGAATCGGGGTATCAGCACTTCGGTCTAATTATCGGAAGCAGCAATCAAAAGATATTGGTTGTCCCAATGACCTCAAAGCGCGATGCAATCAGTCAATCTCGAAATGTGGTTGAAAAGGGGAAATTACATTTATATTATATTGGACACCTAGATGGACTTCATAAACCATCGACACTATTTCTAAATGACTTTAAGTATTTGAACTCTGCTCGAGTGATTTCCATCAATGGGCACCTTTGTATCAACTCAACAATGTTTAAGGATATTGTGTCGATTATCAAAAATGAAATGTTTTAAAGGATACTATGGTAAAATAACTTCAGGGTGATAACATGACAAAAGAGGAAAAATGGGTAGTAGCAGTTTCAGGGGGTCCTGATTCGATGGCACTCCTTCATAAATTAATGAAACAAGGCTATACCTGTATTGTCAGTCATGTGAACTATCATATGAGAGAAAGTAGTAACGACGAAGAACTCATGGTCAAAGACTACTGTCGAGAAAATAATATTGAATGTTTTGTAAAGCATTATCAGTCTAAAGATTCGGGCAATTTTCAACACAATGCCCGAAATTTTAGATATGCATTCTTCAAAGAGTGCGTAGAACAAAACGGTGCAATTGGAGTGGCGGTAGGTCATCACTTAGATGATGATATCGAAACCTATGTATTCCAAAAACAACGTAAGATGATGAGTGATGTGGTGGGACTCAAAGAATTCACACAGATTAAAGGAGTAAAGGTTTGGAGACCACTTTTAAATGAAACAAAGAAAGAACTCGTTGAATACTGTGAAAAGGAATCCATTCCCTACTCAGTCGACCAAAGTAATTTTGAACTCACTTATACAAGAAATAAGATCAGACATTCAATTGAAAATAGAGATTTAATACTAGAAGAGATGAAGGCGAAGCGAGTTGAACATTCACTAATCCAAGAGGAAGTGGATTCATATCTTAGTATGATGAATGAACATGTTCCCTTAGATAGTTATCGAGTAATACCGGATTCTGTTCGAGTTCTGGTGTTGCGTGTTTGGTTACTTGCACACGACGTTGATGTGTATGATTCATCGATTCGTTTTTTCGAGGAATTGGACCGACAAATACTTCTCAACAATGCCTATCATGAATTTGATTCAGTGCAACTTTATTGTGATCACGAGATCTTAAGTCTTGCGAATCCCAAAGCCTTTAAGTTCACTGTGGATAGTGCGGATGATTCTGAGTTCTTTTCAATCTCAGGAAGTGCTAATCAAGGCATTATGTTGAGTGATGAAGATTTCCCGCTCACAATTAGGTCCTGGCAAAATGGGGACAAGATTGAACTCTGCTTCGGAAGCAAATCAGTGTCGCGATATTTCATTGATGAGAAAATACCGCGATATCAAAGAAAAAGTTGGTTGGTTATTGAAAATGCTGTGAACGAGATTATATATGTTGTGGGAATGGGGTGTGATGTTCATCATTTCTCTAACAATCCAAAGACTTTTGTGGTAGAATTAAACTTATCGTAGGAGGATCATTTTAACTATGCATCAAGACGTAAAGAGCATTTTAATCAGTGAAGAAGAAATAGAAAACAAATGTAAAGAGTTGGGTCAAATACTAACCGACCATTACAAAGACTCAGACAAACAGTTAATTTTAGTTGCGTTATTAAAAGGATCCGTACCGTTCCTAGCGCGTCTTATTAAGTATATCGATTTGGATATTCAATATGACTTCATGGACGTATCAAGTTATGCAGGTACAGAAACTACACGTGATATCAAGATCCTTAAAGATTTGGATCGTTCGATTGTGGACGCCAACATTTTATTGGTCGAAGATATCGTAGATACTGGACATACGATTCAAGCAATTATCCGTATGTTGCATAATAAAGGTGCAAACGATGTAAAAGTTGTGACGCTCTTGGATAAACCAAGCCGTCGCGAGGTTGAAGTTTATGCGGAATTTATTGGCTTTGAAATACCAAACCTATTCGTAATTGGATTTGGCTTGGACTTCGATGAAAGATATCGCCAATTGCCGTATGTGGGAATACTTAAAGACGAACTTTATATGTGAGGAGTGAATTAATTGAAGAACAATAAAAATAAAAATTATATATTGCCATCGTTAATGATGATGGTGATTGTAACACTTATAGCAATGACATTTTTCCAACCTTCAAAGAATTTAACATTAACAGAATTCTACAAGTTGGCAGAAGATTATGAAATTACAGAGGTAAACCTCACACACAGTAACAACGTTATTGATGTTGAAGGGGTTTTTGTAAAAGATAAACAAAAAGCTGGATTTACTACTCGTATTTCCAAAGTAGACGAACTTCTAATTCGTGATATGTTGATTGAAAAGAATCCAAAAATTTCAATCGCAAACGTAGTTGATCAAGGAAACTTCCTAGTAGATCTACTTATGCTAATTGTTCCCTATGCAATATTGGGTGGGATCATGTTCTTTATTCTTTCTAAAGCTGGGGGCGGCGGAAACAACAAAGCCTTCGAATTCTCGAAATCGCGTGCTAAGGTTCAAGGTAACGTAAAAGTACGTTTTGACGATGTAGCCGGTGCTGAAGAAGAAAAAGAAGAAATTAAAGAAATTATCGATTACTTAAAGGCACCAAAAAAATTCGAAGAAATGGGTGCTCGTATTCCTAAGGGAGTTCTACTTGTAGGGCCTCCAGGAACAGGTAAAACATTACTTGCTCGTGCTGCGGCAGGGGAAGCGGATGTACCTTACTATTCAATTTCTGGTTCTGACTTTGTTGAGATGTTTGTTGGGGTTGGTGCAAGCCGAGTCCGAGACATGTTCAAAAAAGCCAAAGAAACAGCACCATGTATCATCTTCATTGATGAGATTGATGCGGTCGGTCGCCAACGTGGTGCCGGTATGGGTGGGGGTAATGATGAGCGAGAGCAAACATTAAACCAATTACTCGTTGAGATGGATGGTATTGAAGATAACTCTGGAGTTGTAATTATTGCGGCAACAAACCGTGATGATGTTCTGGACCCTGCTTTACTTCGTCCAGGTCGTTTCGACCGTAAGATTACTGTCGGACTACCAGATGTTAAGGGTAGAACAGCAATTCTTGGTGTACATGCTCGTAATAAGTTCTTAGCTAAAGATGTTACTTTGGAAAACATTGCGCGTCGTACGCCAGGGTTCTCCGGAGCTGACTTAGAAAACGTATTGAACGAAGCTGCTATCTTAGCAGTTCGTGACAATAAAAAAGAAATTGACATGGTTCATTTAGACGAAGCGATTGATCGCGTCATCATGGGACCTGCTAAAAAATCTAAAAAGTATTCTGAAAAAGAACGTTACATGGTTGCAGTTCATGAAGCGGGCCATACAATTGTAGGACTCAAACTTGAATCAGCAGACATGGTTCAAAAAGTTACAATTATACCTCGCGGGGATGCAGGTGGTTATAACCTCATGACGCCTCGTGAAGAAACATTCACACAAAGTAAATCTGATCTATTGGGTAAAATTACAGGTTACTTAGGTGGTCGTGTTGCTGAGGAAATTGTATTCGATGAAATTTCAACAGGTGCTTATGGAGATATCCAATCAGCAACCAAAATTGCACGTGCCATGGTTATGTCCTACGGTATGAGTAATCTTGGACCAATCCAATATGAAAACTCAAGTGGTAATGTCTTCTTAGGACGTGACTACTCAAACAGTCAAACATATTCTGGTGAGATTGCATTTGAAATTGATAAAGAAGTACGTCGTATTATTGACGAAGCAAAAGATGACGCTACAAAGTTAATCACGGAACACCGCGATTTACTGGATCGTATTGTCGAAGGGCTCTTGGAGCACGAAACACTTACTTCGGAACAAATTCAAAATATTGTTGAAAATCGTACAGCATTGGAAAATGCAGTCGATGTAGAAGTTAAAGAAGAAACAGTTTAATAACTAACGCCCCATTCGTGGGGCTTTTTTAATCAAAAAGGAGAATTAATGCGAATGAGCGATAAAATACTAAGAGGACTGGCATTAAACGGAAACGTTCGAGTGCTTGTCGCAAAAACAACAGATATTGTGAGCCATGCACAAAAGATTCATGGTACATATCCAGCAGCAAGTGCTGCATTGGGACGCGTAATGAGTGTCGCATCCGTTATGGGAAGCATGCTCAAAGACGAGCGAGAAAAACTCGTCATTGATATTCGATCCGATGGAGAACTAAATCATATAATGGTAAATGCCGACAATCGCGGATTTGTCCGAGGACTGGTATCCAATCCACATACACATAAGGTCAATGAAGCAAACGGTAAACTCGATGTTGGTGGCGTTATTGGAAATGGGACACTGAGTGTTTCACAAGAATTCGAAGGCAACACAATCTTCAATTCACAAGTAGCACTACAAACTGGAGAAATCGGTGAAGACTTTGCATTCTATTTTGCTCAGTCAGAACAAATTCCTTCAGCAGTATCAGTAGGAGTCCTCGTAAACGAAGACCTCACGATTAAATCAGCAGGAGTAATCCTTGTCCAAGTATTACCATCCGCAACAGACGCGGATATCGATGTGATTGAAGATGTGTTCAGTAAACTTAAGCCTGTATCAACACTGATGATTGATGCGAGTGCAGAAGAAGTCTTCAACGGCCTCTTTGAAGATATTGAACTCCTACAAGAAACACCAATCGAATATTTCTGCGGGTGCAACCGAACACAAATGGAAGGCGCACTCAGAACTTTAGATAATAAAGATCTAGAAGAGATGATTCGCGAAGACAAGGGAGCTGAACTAGAGTGCCATTACTGCCATTCTAAGTATCCTTTCAGTGAAGCGGATCTAAATAAAATCATTACTGATCGACAAAATCAGTCCTAAAGATGTAATTGATTCAAGAATTTGCTATGATAGTAAAAGATTATTTAAATAAGGAAGCGTGATAATATGGCACATGAATTAACAGAACAAGAACAAGTTCGTAGAGATAAAATGAAAGAATTAGAAAGCAAAGGCATTAATCCCTTTGCAGCAGGATTCAAACCAAAGGAACATTCAATGGAAATCCTCGCAACATATGACTCTCGATCAAAAGAAGAGTTAGCAGAATTGGATATCCCAACATCAATCGCAGGACGCGTAATGACGAAGCGATTAATGGGTAAAGCAGGATTTATTCACATTCAAGACCGCGATGGTCAAATCCAAGTCTACATCCGTAAAGATGCAGTAGGCGACGATCAGTTTGAATACTTTGAATCACTCGATTTAGGAGATATCATTGGTATTGAAGGAACAATCTTCAGAACAAACCACGGTGAATTATCCGTTAAAGCAACAAACATCGTTCACCTTACAAAGGCACTACGTCCTTTACCAGATAAATTCCACGGTCTTCAAGATATTGAAGAGAGATACCGTCGTCGTTATTTAGACCTCATTATGAATGAGAAATCACGCGATACAGCACGAGCACGATCGAAAATCATGCGCTCAGTACGTGAGTTCTTTGATAATAAAGGCATGATCGAAGTTGAAACGCCTGTACTAACACCGATTCTTTCAGGTGCTGCAGCGCGACCATTCGTCACACACCACAACACATTAGACATGGATTTCTACCTACGAATCGCAACTGAACTTCCATTGAAACGATTAATCGTTGGTGGAATGGAAGGTGTTTATGAAATTGGACGCCTATTCCGTAATGAAGGAATGAGCCCAAAACATAACCCAGAGTTCACTACAATCGAAGCATACGTAGCTTACGCAGACTTCTTAGATATGATGGTTCTATCTGAAGAACTTCTTGAATACTTATCCGAGACAGTCAACGGAACAACAGAAATCACATACCAAGGAACTGAACTTTCACTAAAAGGACCATACCGTAGAGTTCATATGGTAGATCTTATTAAAGAAGTAACAGGCGTTGACCTGTGGCCAGATCTAAGCACTGAAGAAGTCTTAGCACTCGCTAAAGAACATGGCCTCAACATTGAAAAACATCAAGAATCATACGGACACGTTGTGAACGAATTCTTTGAAGTATTCTGTGAAGAGAAAATTGTTCAACCGACCTTTGTATTCGGACACCCTGTGGAAGTTTCGCCATTAGCGAAGAAAAACCCAGAAGATGACCGATTCACGGACCGTTTCGAAATGTTCATTGATGGACGCGAATATTCAAACGCATTCAGCGAGTTGAATGATCCAATTGATCAAAGAGAACGATTTGAAAACCAATTAAAAGAAGCAGACTTAGGTAATGATGAAGCAAACGACATGGATGTCGACTATGTAGAAGCACTTGAATATGGAATGCCTCCATGCGGTGGTATTGGAATCGGACTTGACCGACTCATCATGTTGCTGACAGATAGCGCATCAATTCGCGATGTATTGTTATTTCCACATATGAAAAACCGTTAAACTAGAGCAATCTAGTTTTTCTTTTGCCTCTCATAAAAACTTGTAGGTACAAATATCGATTTAAATGTTATAATGTTTGTAAAGAAAAGAGGAATTAATCATGGCACGTTTAGGAATTTCGATTTATGTGGGACACAGTTCTGTTGAGAAGGACGTTGAGTATGTAAGAAAAGCTGCCAAAGCAGGCTTCAAACGTATCTTCATGGACTTGTTGGCAGTTGAAGGAAAGAATAAGGAAGAAGTTATTTCAGAGTTTCGTGAGATTACAGATGTAGCACAACAAGAACAGATGGAAGTTATTCTGGATGTTGCGCCAAGTGTGTTTAAAGCATTTGATCTTTCATATAATGATTTAAGTTTCTTCAAAGAAATGAATGTCGATGGGATTCGTTTAGACGAAGGCTTCAACGGGGGAGCAGAAAGTTTCATGACATTTAATCCCGAAGGATTAAAGATTGAACTGAATGCGAGTTTAGGAAATGGGTATATTGAGAACGTAATGAGCCATTATCCAAACATCAATACACTGATCACATGTCATAACTTCTATCCACAACGTTATACAGGATTGAGTGAAGCACATTTTGATATGTGTAATGCAAAGATTCGTAAGATGAATCTTCCGATAGCGGCATTTGTATCCAGTCAAGCAGAAGGTACTTATGGTCCTTGGCCAGTGAATGAAGGTCTTTGTACTTTAGAGATGCACCGTGATCTACCAATTGATGTTCAAATGAGACACTTAATCGCAACTCAAGGTGTTGATGATATTATCATTGCGAATGCTTATGCGAGCGACGAAGAACTTGAAACATGCGCAAAAATAAATCCTGGAATTCTTGCATTCAAAATTGATTTTGAAAAAGAACTCCAAGAAACAGAGCGTAAGATTATTTATGAACATGCACATCATGTTCGTGGTGATATGGGTGAATACATGGTTCGCTCAACGATGCCTCGTGTAACGTATGCGGATCTATCCGTGAAGCCAGAGAACACACGTGACTTAAAACGTGGTGATGTCGTGATTGTGAACGATGATTATTCTCGATACAAAGGGGAACTACACATCGTTCTCAAAGATATGCCCAATGATGGTCGTAAGAATGTGGTTGGTCGTGTACCAGAAAATGAATCGATGTTATTGGATTACATTAGACCATGGCGTCCATTTGAATTTTTAAGCTAAACACTCTTTAATAGCACCTCTTCTTGTGGTATCATATTCAAAAGGTATGAGGTGCACATATGAAATATTCAGTTTTGGTAGTAGCGGCAGGTAAATACGCAGCAAAGGGCTTGAGTTATGAAAAGGCCCTTGCTTCATTTAATGACTCGAAATCAGTTCTTTCACAGACGATTTCTGTCTTTATGAGAGATCAACAATGTACTCAGATTGTTGTGGTAACCAACCCAACTGATATGAAGGTCGTTGTTCAATCAAGCGAAAGCGGTAAAATCCTTTATGTTAAGGGTGGAGCAACGCGTCAGGAGTCTGTTCTTATTGGACTGACTGCGGTAGCTGAAGATGTTGTTTTAATCCATGATGGAGTTCGTCCGTGGCTGCGCCAAGATTATATTGATGCCCTATTAGAAAAAATGCAGACAGAGCGCGCTGCAGTTTTAGCAATCCGTCCAGTCGGTGGAGTTCACCGTGTCGAAAATGGTTTCTTAGTTTCTGAGTTGATGCCTGATAATATTGTGCTTACTCAAACGCCTCAAGCATTCCACACATCCTTTATCATTAAGTGCTATGCAAAGGCTGTTCGTGAAGGAATTCAGTACCTTGATGATGCGCAAATTGTGAACGCTGTATGCAGTGAACCGGTGGCAGTTGTAACGGGTGATCTTCGTAATGCGCGATTTATTTTAAAAGATTAGGATAGTTTGAATTAAGTGATTATTTAGTACTGATGGAATTAGTTTACATGTGCTCTTTATTTTGGTATACTTAACAATGGATAAAATATATCCTTGCCCTAACGGGCCATAGACCAAAAGGAGGTGTACAAATGCGTAAATATGAATTAATGTACATCGTAAAACCTTCACTAGATGATGAAGCTCGAACAGTGGTAATTGAAAAATTACACACAATCTTAACTGATAACGGAGCCACTCTTGAAAACGTGAACGAATGGGGATTACGAGAACTAGCTTACGAAATTAATGACTTAACAAAAGGTTATTATGTCGTAGTAAACTTTACATCAGATGAAACAGCATTAAACGAATTCGATCGTTTAGCGCGCATCAATAACGATGTTATGCGTCATATGATTGTTCGTTTAGAAGGACAAGAATAAGAGGTGAATTACAATGGTTAACCGTACTATTTTAGTGGGTCGTCTAACTCGTGACCCAGAACTTCGCAAAACACAAGGCGGGAAGTCAGTATTGAACTTCTCTGTAGCTGTGAATCGTCAGTTCAATCGTGAGCAAGCAGATTTTATTAACTGCATCGCTTGGGAACAAACTGCTGACTTTATGGCAAACTACCTTACTAAAGGTGCTTTAGTGAGTGTTGAAGGCCGAATTCAAACGGGTAGTTATGAAGATGCTACTGGTAAAAAAATCTATACACAAGATGTAGTTGCTGAACGTGTTCAAGCACTCGAGTCTCGTGCACAAAGACAAGAACAACCTGCAGGAAATGCAAACTTTGCACCTTCCTACCAAGCAGAACCTCAAACGTCGTATTCTAACGATACTAAAGATGAGCCAGTTCTTGACATTACAAGTGACGATCTTCCATTTTAATTAGAAAAGGAGTATCACTATGTCATTTAAAAAATTCCGTGGACCACGTCGTAAAGTATGTTATTTCACGAAAAACAAAGTTGATGTTATTGACTACAAGGATGTAGAACTTTTAAAACGTTTCGTTTCTTCGAATGGTAAAATCATTCCTAGACGTGTAACAGGTACAAAAGCTCGTTTCCAACGTCCATTGGCAATCGCTATTAAACGCGCACGCCAAATGGCTCTATTGCCTTTTGTTTCAGATAACTAAGAACCTAAATCCTCTCACTTTGAGAGGATTTCTTTATTTTAGAAGGAGTGAAAGATTGATGAAAAATGTACGCAACGTAACGTATGGTGCCATGATTGTAGGACTCATCAGTATTGCTCTGTTCTTCGATCGCGCAACAAGTGGCATGTTAAGTCCAATGTTGAGTTTGCCAATTGCGATTCCAATCATTGTTTATGGAATCATTTTTGGAATGCGAGACAGTGTTGCTGTATATATTGTAAGCATCATTGTGAGTTTCTTGTTCTCGGGTATGCTCCCATCAATGTTGATGGTGGTAGGATACGGGGGAACTGCACTTATTTATATCTATGCCTACAGTAAACAATTAAGTAACACTCGAAAGAATATACTAATGGTACTTGGTCTAGTACTGTTCTACTGGATCATGATTCAGTTCTTTGGAGAGTACTTCGGAGTTTCAATTCCGGACACCATTACCTTCCTAAGTCGAATCTTCCCAGGGCTTGGAGCCTCTCTCTTCAAGTTTCTGGCCTATTTTACGGTGGCACTAACCCTTCTCTCAGAAGTGGTTCTCATCAATATCGCTTCAAGTTTTATGATTGTACGCCTGCGGTTAAACGTGGAAAAATAGCGCTAACTATGGTAATATTTAAGATAAGAACACGAGGTGTGTGCAATGAAAAATCGCTACGAAATAATAAAAACACGATTATTGGTGTTTGTCCTAATAGAATTAATTGTATTGATATTCTTTAACCTGTTTTTTGATGGTTATCTTACACTCGTTCAATACCTATTTATCATTGCGAGTGCATTCATTATTTTCTATATGTATCTTAATATGGTCGAAACGCGCAAAGAACGCGTATTGAGCGTAACTCAGGTCTTAGGAAACCAAGCAAAGTCCGCTTTTGATTTTGGGAAAGTCGGAATGGTTACCTTTGGTGATGAACAAGAAATCACATGGATGAGTGAACTATTTGACGAATATGAGACACTCGAAATCGGGGAGTTTCTTTTTGATGTATTCCCAGAGCTAAAACCTTTGGTTAACGAAGATCAAGAATTGGTTCGATTGAAGATTGAAGAAGATGTTTATGAAGCAACCACAATGAACAATGACAACATTGTCTTCTTTCAAAATGTAACGGACTTAGATGTCTTAGAAGCAACCAACCGAAACAACCAAGTTGTTCTCGGAATTGCCCATCTTGATAACTATGAAGAAACAACGCAATACGAGGAAGAACAAACCATTGCGTTTATTGATTCCAATATTCGTCAAGCGGTTGTTCGTTGGGCCGATCAGCATCAAATGTATATTCGACGCATTCGACCGGATCGTTACCTCATGGTATTAAATGAGAAAGTATTCGACGATATCACAAGCGATCGATTCAGTATTCTTCACGAGATTCGAAAAGAGTCAACGAAGATTGATGCAAGTATCACACTATCCTTAGCCTTTGCTCGTAAGAGCGATAACTTCAAGGAACTTGAGGATATGTCCAATAAAGCATTGGAACTTGCTCAGGGTCGTGGTGGAGATCAAGTAGCGATTAACACAAAACATGAAACAATCAAATACTATGGTGGTAGCACTGAAGCATTTGAGAAGCGTTCTAAAGTACGCGTTCGTGTTACGGCACAAAGTTTGGGAGATCATATCTCACATTCAAGTAACGTCGTTATTGTTGGACACAAGATGATGGACTTCGATTGTTTCGGATCAGCACTGGGTGTTTCATCCATTGCCTCTGTTTATAACAAGGATGTTTCAATCGTTGTTGATCTAGCAGACACAGAACGAAATCTTGCGAATGCCATAACTTCACACAAAAGTGAGATTGAAAGAGATCATAATTTCATATCAAATTCACAAGCGAAGGATATAATTAAATCGTCCTCTCTATTGATTATGGTAGACCACCATTCACTCAGCCAAACACAGTTTCCTGAGTTAGTGGAATCTGCAGAGCGAATTATCGTCATTGATCACCATAGACGAACGGACGAGTTCCAATTTAAACCAACACTAACATACATTGAATCATCCGCTTCATCCGCAAGTGAATTAGTGGTTGAACTATTCCCGTATCACCGTCGTAATGTCGTGATCTCGAAGATCCAGGCAACGCTGATGTATACAGGGATGTTGATTGATACAAACCGATTCAGAAATCGATCAGGAAGTAGAACCTTTGAGGCTGCTGCTGAACTGAGAAAATTCGGAGCAGACTTGGATGAATCAGAAAACATGTTGCGCGATGACTATGAAGAGTTTGAGATGAAGAATAAGATTTTAAGTACTTGTGTGGTGTTCGACGAACATTTCGTTATTGCACCATTCAAAGATGAAGAACTGCCTAGACCCTTGATGTCGCAAGCGGCCGATGAAATTATTTCGGTTCGAAATGTGGAAGCATCCTTTGTGGTTGCCCATGTTGATGCGGACGTTGTGGCTGTATCAGCGCGTTCTAACGGGGACTTGAATGTTCAGCTTGTAATGGAGCGATTGGGCGGTGGTGGTCACTTTACTGGGGCCGCAGCTCAGATTAGAGGTCAATCCATCAATGAAGTAGTAGAATCAATTAAAGAGGCCATTGTGGCCGTAAGAGAGGAATTATAATATGAAAGTAATTTTATTAAAAGACGTTAAAAAAGTTGGAAAAAAAGATGACATTGTTGATGTCGCCGATGGCTACGCACGAAATTTCCTATTACCCGGGAAATTGGCGGTTATCGCAAGTCACAAAAGTAAAGAAATTTTAGAGGACCAACAGCACGATCGCGCTGAAGAGGTTGCATTAGAAGTTGAGAAGGCAAAAGAAGTCGCACTCAAACTCAAAGGTATCACACTAACATTCCCAGTTAAGGTTGGAGATAACGGCCGAGTATTCGGATCAGTATCCACGAAACAAGTTGAAGAAATGTTATTAAAAGAACATGACATTAAAGTTGATAAACGTAAATTCAAACCATCAGGTCCAATTACTAACCTAGGCTCAACTCGAGTTAAAGTAACATTGTATGCGGATGTCGTTGGAGAAATTCACGTAAGTCTTGTTTCACAATCTTAAGGAGAATTTAGATGCGCCAATTACCATTCAGTCTTGATGCAGAGATGGCACTTTTAGGAACCCTTATGGTTTACCCTGAAGCCGTTGATGGCATTGCAGAATATAATTTAAGAATTGATGATTTTTACAGCACGGCTCATCAAACAATCTTTGAGCACATGACAGAAATTATGGAACGAAAAAGTATTTTAGATGCAACCACATTAATCACGCGTATGAGCGATCACCACGATCTTGATGCAGTGGGTGGCGTAGACTACTTATTTTTACTGACCCAAAACTCCGCAACACCCAACAGTTTGAAGCACTATGTCGAAGTGGTTCAAGAGAAAGCGCAAATGCGCCGACTCATCATGGTTGGACAAGATATTGCGGAAAAAGGATTTGATACATCAAATGATTTAAACTTCCTATTGGATTTTGCGGAAAGCT
This sequence comes from Erysipelothrix sp., assembly GCA_012520695.1. Taxonomy (GTDB): domain Bacteria; phylum Bacillota_I; class Bacilli_A; order Erysipelotrichales; family Erysipelotrichaceae; genus Erysipelothrix. The sequence goes on along the minus strand of JAAYNU010000009.1, from coordinate 2,363 downwards.
CAATCTTAGAAGTAACGCGTATTCGACGTACGACAGACATGCTTACCAGCCGAGAGGTGGTTAAAGCGTTCCTAGAACACTTAGAACACATTCGAAAGAATAAAGACCGTATCACGGGATTAAGAACAGGCTATGAGCATTTGGATAACGTAACAAACGGCTTGCAAAAGGGTGACTTAATCATTCTTGCGGCCCGTCCATCCGTTGGTAAGACTGCGTTTGCCCTGAACCTTGCCCTGAATACTGCGCGACGCAATCACGACGGAAAAGCTGGAGCAGCGATATTCTCACTTGAGATGCCTGCAACACACTTAATGAGTCGTATGTTATCGGCACAATCATCCGTTGATTCACAGTACCTTCGTACTGGAGACTTGAACGATGATCGATTGAACGATCTCTATGCAGCATCCACCGTGATGTCACAACTCAACATCTTTATTGATGATAGTTCAACCATCACAATCGCAGAGATTTTCTCTAAATGTCGTAAGCTGAAATCAGACGGTACATTAGACATTATCATCATTGACTATATTCAGCTGATCTCCGGTAACGGAAAGACAGACAACCGTCAGCAAGAAGTTTCTGAAATCTCACGTTCACTAAAACAATTAGCGCGTGAAATGGAAGTTCCTGTTATTGCATTGTCACAATTATCTCGTTCAGTAGAACAACGTACTGTTAAGGTACCTCAATTGAGTGACCTTCGTGAGTCGGGTTCGATTGAGCAAGATGCGGATATCGTTATGTTCTTATACCGTGAAGATTACTATTCCGATCGTGATGGTGAAGACGAGCCGGTTAAGAAAGACATCCAAGAAGTTTTAGTTAAAATATCAAAACACCGTAACGGTGCACTAGCAGATATTGAATTGCAGTTTGAAGCTGCGAAGAGTAAGTTCTACAATACTACGTCATAAAGGAGGGAACGCGATGAAAAAAAATCTAATTATTATTGCGACAGCACTGTTGTTAAGTGTTGGACTTGGCTACTTATTTAATTCGGGACACGATAAAGATAAGGAGTCTCTTTATGCTATTATTGACACTTCACAGGCAATTTTCCCTCAAGAGGTCGCATCACAAAGTGATGAACCCGTTGAAGTAACCAAACTGTATCGAGAAAAGAAATTAGTGGGTATTATCCACGACGAAACACGCCTCGAAAGTATGTTTAATGATGTGTATGTTAATGAATACTCAGAAGAGTTCCCAGACTCAAAGTTAGACTTTATTGATGACTTATTCCAGATCAAAGAACTCAGCTACAACGTGTACGAAGATCGTGACGATGATATCTTTAATTATATTCACGAAGAAAATTTATTTGCGATTGAAGTTAATAAAGTAGAATTCTCAAATGGCGCTATTATATATGTTAAAAACATGGATGATTTCAATGCAGCCAGAGAGACATTCATCCTGAACTTTATTTCGCAAGACGCTTATAATAAACTTAAAAATGATGAGCCAATCGCTCCCTTACTAACCTATGGAACACGAGAAGTAGGATTAACAGTAGATCCTGATCGGGTTGTGATTTCTAAAGGATTGGCTTCAAAAGAAAACATCATGTTGAATGAAACAGATGTTCTCACATTTCTAAGCTATGGTTATGATCCAGTTATGGAAACGTATGTCGCTAAGGAATACGATACTGTTGCTGGGGTTGGATGGTACTATGGTATGAACGCAAACCAAATTGTGTCTATTAATGCAGATAAAATTAAAAATGAAAATCAATTCTTAAATGTTGGAATGGAACTCAACGTAACGAAGTTTAATTCGCCGTTCGCTGTAACAGTGCAACGAGAACGAATGACCTCTGAAGTTGTATATGCAGAAAAGCCACTCTATAAATCAGATCCTACTCTTCGAGAAGGAATCGAGATTGTGGATGTTGAAGAGGCCAACGGATTCGCCGATGTTGTTTATCGCGATACCTATGTGAACTCCGATGCAACTGACTCTGAACAAATTTCTTATCGTGTCGTTGTTGACCCTGTTCAAAGTGTCATTCGATACGGTACTTATGTAGAACCGAAAGTTGGATCGGGAATCTTTAGATGGCCGATGAATAATGCTTATGTTATGTGTAGACATGGATGTTATCCAGGCCATAAAGGAACTGATCTTGCGGCTCGTGGTGGTAACTATGGACCGATCTATTCTATTGACCGCGGAGTTGTATCGAAAAACTCATACGATGCTGGTGGTTGGGGATACTATATTGTAATCAACCATGGTAACGGATATACATCACTTTATGCGCATATGCAATCACCGGGATACTTCCCAGTAGGTTCAACGGTTGGTAAAGGGGACAATATCGGATACGTCGGAATGACCGGTCGTACCTT
>JAAYNU010000133.1 GCA_012520695.1 Erysipelothrix sp. | reverse complement strand
GTTTGAAGTGATTTACTTAGTCTTTCTCATTCTATCTGCTTTTATCGTGATTGCGTTTTCGTTTAAATCGGAATTTGATGGATCGCTTATAGACTGGATTCAGGTCATTATTTTCGTGTCTTGTATTGTATCGTTTTTTCTATATCGGGTGTACTCGATTATTCTTACGAAACGAATCGGTCATTTGTGATGATGAATCTAACAATCGTTTTTTCAAATAATATTTAGCACGGTCCTTAGGGGTCGTGTTTTTCTTATGCTTAATATAGAAGAAAAAATAAGTGTAATTTTATGTTTGGTGAATATTTTCTTAATAGAACTTCGGGCATATAAGTACTTGCTAGAAATCTTTGATATCTTGCTTATTTAATGATAAACTAGTAGAGGATATAAAAGGAGAATATAACTATGATAAAAGGTATTGCAGCTTCTTCAGGTGTAGCGGTTTCGAAAGTATTTAAACTGTCTCATCCTGTACTAAAAATCGAAAAAATCGATTCGGATTCAAAAGTTGAACTTGAACGTCTGGAGAACGCTCTTGTAAAGACTCAAACTGATATTAAAACGATTAAGGCTAACGCAGTGGGTCGTTTAGCTGATGAGGATCTTGCTATTTTTGATGCTCACTTAATGGTAACTGAGGACCCAGAGTTCTTGGATCAAATTAAGGAACTCATTAACAATGATTCAGTGAACGCTGATTTCGCTGTTAACGAAGTTGGTAATATGTTTATTGGTATGTTTGAATCAATGGAGGATGCATATTTTAGAGAACGTGCAGCGGATATTAAAGATGTTACGTATCGTTTGAAATGCCATATCCAAGGATTAAATATTCCTGATCTTACTACAATTAGTGAGGAAGTTGTGATTGTTGCTGAGGACTTAACGCCTTCAGATACAGCTCAACTTGATCGTAAGTTTGTTAAAGGATTTGCTACTGAAATTGGTGGGCGTACGTCTCACTCTGCAATCATGGCTCGTTCTTTAGAAATTCCTGCTGTTGTTGGTGCTGGTGCTCTTCTAGATAAGTGTGAGCATGGTCAAGATATCGTTCTTGATGCTTTGGCTGGTGAAATTGTTTTCAGTCCAAGTGAAGACCAAAAAGTTGAATATAATAAAAAATCAGCTGATTTCTTAGCTCATAAAGAAAGTCTTCGTGTTCTAAAAGATGCTGAAACAGTCACATTAGATGGTCGTGTTGTTGAACTTGGTGGTAACATCGGTACTCCTGCAGACGTTACGGGTGTTCTTGATAACGGTGGTGAAGCAGTTGGTCTTTACCGTACTGAGTTCTTGTACATGGGTGCTTCTGAACTTCCTAATGAAGAAGATCAATTCCAAGCTTATAAAACTGTATTAGAAAACATGGCTCCGGGTCGTGTTGTTGTTCGTACATTGGATATTGGTGGGGATAAAGAACTTGATTACCTTAAGTTTCCTCATGAGATGAACCCGTTCTTGGGATATCGTGCGATTCGTCTATGCTTAGACCGTCCTGATATTTTCTCAGTTCAAATCCGTGCATTACTTCGTGCTTCAGTTTATGGTAAATTGAGCATCATGTTCCCAATGATTGCTACATTACAAGAATTCCGTGATGCTAAAGCAATGGTTGAGACTGAAAAGAAAAATCTTTCTAAAGAAGGTATCGCTGTTTCAGATGATATTGAACTTGGAATGATGGTTGAAATTCCTGCAGCTGCTGTATTGGCTGATCAATTTGCGAAGGAAGCTGATTTCTTCTCAATCGGAACTAACGACTTAATTCAATATTCAATGGCTGCTGACCGTATGAACGAAAAAGTTTCATACCTCTACCAACCATACAACCCTTCAATCTTACGTCTATTAAAGATGATTATCGATGGTGCTCATAAAGAGGGCAAATGGGTTGGTATGTGTGGTGAGATGGCAGGGGACGAACAAGCAATTCCATTACTATTAGGTCTTGGTCTTGATGAGTTCTCAATGTCTGCTTCATCAATCCTTCAAGCGCGTAGCATTATTCGTGAATCTAACTATGCTGATCTTCAAGCTCTAACAGAAAAAGCATTGAACTGCGGTACTACCGAAGAAGTTCTTGCTTTATTCGATGTTGAAGCTTAGTCAGAAACAAACGCTTAAACAACTGGATATAATAATAAAGGATGTTTTCTCTCAAGAGGAAACCGGGCATGATTATGCTCATACAAAGCGCGTCGTGAATCTCACTTCGCGTTTTGTTTATCCAGGAGTCGATGCGTTTGTTTCACTTTCAATCGCATATCTCCATGATGTCTTTGATGATAAGATAAATAAGGTGGATGATCTCAGTACTGCCTTATCCAAATTCTTTATCAAACATGATTTAGACTTCGAAGGAAAAGAACAGGACATCAAACTGGGTGTTTCTCAAATTGGTTATAAAGGTGGCTTTGGTGTGAAACATAAAACACCCGAAGCAACACTTGTAAGTGATGCGGATTATCTCGAAGCAATGGGTTCGATTGGAATCGCGCGAACATTTTACTACGCAGGTAGTAAGGGGACACCACTTTTCATTGAAGGTTTATCATTGAGAGATATTGATTCTCTTGAAACCTATCGAGAAGAAAGTAAACATGCTCTTTCTCATCTTGATGAAAAGCTCTTAAAGCTTGTGCACTTGATTGAGTCTCCAAAGGCAAAAGAAATTGCAACTAGACGCCATGCCATGCTCGTAAGTTTCCAGGATGAATTCATGTTGGAAATGGAAGAAGCGAGTGAACTTAAAATATAAAATGAAAGGATCGCACATAATTTGTGCGATCCTTTTACTATACATAGAATGTAACTTGTACTCGGTGAGCTTGTGTATGCTCAGTGTTCTCAGGTGTTTTAAACTTACCACCCGTAATCATGCCACGAATGTTTTGTGTCTTTGGATGAATCGTTCGAACAAGTTCTAAGTTCTGTTCTTTGATCGTTCCAATGATCTCAACATCATCGTGTGTAATACCCGCTAGAATATTATAATTATTGAATCGGTTCTTAACGACGCCCACAACAGGGATTGCCTTAAATGCTTCTTTAAAGATGTCACTGTTACTTGTATTCTCTTCTTCATACGTTGGATTGTAAGCAAGTAAGTTATGCTCAATCATTTTCTCTGTCAATCTAAGAAGTGACTCTGATGTTTTACTGTCGATATCAAGTTCAATTGTATATTTCTTAAGGTCTAGGGGTTCGATAGCTTTAATTGGTTCTTCAGTTTCGACTTCTTCAACAGGTTCTTCGACTTGTTCAACTGCTTCAACCACTTCTTCTAATTCGGGTTCTTCAGCTACTTCATGAACATCCTTTTGAATGATGTCTAATGTATCTTCATATTCTACATCTTCCTCTGGATGAGTGCTTGTTTGTGGTGATCTTGCGGATAATGCAAGAGATCCAATACTTATGATAATACCTAGTGCGAGGAGTGCGAGGTAGTAAATTTGATCTAAGACTAGGGTGAGGCCTAGGCCTGCAGCAATCAATATAAAACCAAGGATACTTGCGAGTATCAATAGTGTTGATGATGTTTGTTTTTTCATTTGAGTGAGACTTCCTTTCGCTCCTATAATTATACCTTAATTAGATGAAATTAGCACCAAATCAGGATAACTCAGATTTGTAGGCGAAAATTACGCCATTATTTCGCTCATGCATTGTATTATTGTAAAGTTTGTGATGTATTCCATCAAGGTATTGCTTTTTGGGGGGATTTAAACATGCGAAAAAGTGGGTTCACGCTCATGGAAATCGTTGTTGCTTTGTGCTTATTGACAATCATTGTCGTTGGATTTTTACCTGTATTCATCTCAGCAAATGCTTTGAATACAAATTCCGAACGAAACTATGATGCTCAAGTAGTGATGGGAATCTATATGAAGGAACGTGTTCAAAACTCCGTATAAATCCTATGTAGATGATGCTGGTAATCTGAAACAGTATGCTGAAAGTCTCGAACTTCAAGCAACACTAGCGAATCAGGAACTTTATCTTGAAAAGATTGGTGAAGTAAATGATGTTCTTAAACAAAAGGGGAAATTATCCTCTCATATCCTCGATGCAATCGATCAATCAAAACCTTCAACGGTAACAATTGATTCAATAACGATGAATCAAGGAGTAGTAGTTGTAAGTGTTTCTTCCACAACTCAACTAGGACCTTCATTACTTGCGCGAAACTTGGGAATTGATCCAACATTTCTCGCTATTGATTATCCTGGTTATACTCGAATAGATGCACTGTATGAAGATGTTGAGGAAGTAGAAACCCTCATAGCACCTGAATCATATATCGCAACGATATATATAACACTGAAAGGGGGCTACTAAAATGTCATTCACAAAAAGAGAGCGTAGTTTACTTCTCATATTAATAACACTTGTGATTGGATTAGGTGGATCCCTGATGTTAGTGATGCCCTTAAAGGCAGAGAATGAAGCACTTGTGATCGATACTGAAATACTCAAACTTGAGTCAGTACAAATGAAAGCCGCAATTAACAAAAAATCAAAAATTGAGGCTTCACTTAATCAATCAAAAGAAACGATTTCAAATCAACTGGATTCAATTTCAGATCCACTAACCAATGAGAACTTTGACTTTGATGTCGCAGAAATCGCTCGAAAGCATAACGTGGTCGTTGATTCATTAAAGTATGGTGATATGGAAGTATCCGCACCCAGTGTAGTTTTTCCAGAAGACAAATCACCACACTATGACCTTAAAACAGAAATTGATATTCTAAATAACCGAAGTGATGAAGTAAGTGTATCTAAAGTTACTGAGTATGAGATTGTTAAACAAGTCATCACACTGCAGTATTCTGCAAGTTACAAGGATACCAAGGCATTCATTGATGAACTCCATTCTGGATTTAAAACAATGTACATTGGTCAATTAAATACAGATCTCAAGGTCAATGTTTCAAAAGATTCAAAGGATGCAAAGGATTTACCGAGTTCAACGCTCACTCTTGAGTTATACTCCGTAGACAAAATAAAAGAGTCCGGTGATAATGCCCTACCGAACTCTGGTGTTAAATCAAAATAAGCTTAAATAAGCACTCACGATCTTATCACCGTATAAAAATGAGGTATAGATTCCAATGCAGAGAAAGGGTCCAAAGGGAATTGCATCCTTCGCGCTGACTTTCTTTCCAAGGATTAGGATAACACCGTATACCCCACCCACTAATGTACTGAGTACAAAAGCTAGAACGGTATTACTTGCTCCAAGCATTAATCCCGCACTCGCAATCAGCTTCACATCTCCGCCTCCGATTCCTTGAGTAACAATCGCTAGGATAAGATATGGAACTGAAACAATTACGATGCCAAGAAGTCCGCTCTTAAGTGAGCTGGGGTTCAGTGCAATTACGATTGCGCCCAGTGCTAATAGAATGACATGAAATCGGTCGTAAATAATCATTGTATCAATATCAATAAATGCAATGACTATTAATACGGATGCGAGAATCATTGCAACTAGACTCATGTACGATAAACCAAATACATGGAACGCCATTAAATAGGCAGATCCTGTAATGAGTTCCAATAAGGGATAGCGGTACGACAATTTTGTTTTGCATCGTCTGCATCGCCCTTTAAACATGATAAATGAAACCAAGGGAATTAAATCAATCCACTCGAGGCTACGCTCACATGTGTCACACATTGATCGCCCAGCAACGATGTTTCGTTCCTGTGGTAGTCGATCAATTATGACACCTAAGAAAGATCCGAAAATTAAACCCAGAACAAATACCAAACTATTCACTAAAAATCACCTCTACTCATTATAGCAAGGAAGGATACGATTATGATCAAACTTTTTATCGGAGAATTATTACTAGAACATAAGCTAATCACGATTAAACAACTAGAAGAAGTAATCGAAATTAAAAGAAGAGACAAGCGTACGTTTGAGGAAATTTTTGTAGAGGAAGGGTATGTGAGCGAGGCTCGCTTACTGGAGGCGGTCGCAAAAGAACTAAACTTTCTTTTCACAGATAACCCCATAAAGCTACACCAGCCTGAATCATTGTCCATTATTTCGGAATCCTTTGCGCGTAAATATCATGTTGTGCCATTATACATTGATCGCACTCGATTCTATTTCGCAACTTCTAATCCTCTTCAGTTTTCAGCATTTGAAGATATGACAATGATGAGTGGCTACGATGCAGTACCCATCGTGTCACCATCAGTAAATATTGAATCCATACTGAATCGAATTTATTCATATGGAGCTGTGGACGAAGATATCTTAGCAGGTGTGAGTGTTACATCAGAAGATAAAGAACTTATGGACCGTGTTGCCAGTGCGCCAGTTGTTAAGATGGTCAACAATATCATTGCGATGGCATTTAAAAGCAATGCATCGGATATTCATCTTAACCCAGAAGAACACTATACTCGCATTCGCTTAAGAATCGATGGTGAGCTTCAGGAATACATGCCAATTAAGAGAGATCTTCATGAAGCCATGATTACTCGAATCAAGATCATTGCAGGAATGAACATTGCTGAGAAGAGAGTTCCACAAGATGGTGCTTTCAATATGAACAACGAAGAAGGGGTAGACGTTGATATTCGAGTTGCCTCCATTCCAACGCGATACGGAGAAAAACTTGTTCTCAGACTCTTAGGCAGTGAGCGAAAGATTGAATATGAGTTAAGTAAACTCGACTTTGATGAAAAAACAAAGGTTTTCCTTAAAAAACTAATTACGATTCCTAACGGAATCATCCTAATTACCGGACCTACTGGTTCTGGTAAAACGACAACACTCTACTCAATGCTGAATGAACTCGCAACACCCGACAAAGCAGTCATCACAATTGAAGACCCAGTAGAGAAACACTTCGAAGGCATTACCCAAGTCCACATTAACCAAAAAGCAGGACTTACCTTCGCATCAGGACTTAGATCTATTCTACGACTTGACCCAGACGTTATTATGATCGGTGAGATCTGGGATGCTGAAACAGCATCCATCGCCATCCGTGCCGCTATTACGGGGCACTTGG
>JAAYNU010000132.1 GCA_012520695.1 Erysipelothrix sp. | reverse complement strand
TAACATCATAAGCTTTGATAAGGACATGAATAAGAGTGATTGAATTAGAGAGTGAAGTGCTTGGTGAAAACTTCTCGTAGATCCTGTTGTTTACCACCTTTGAGCGAACTTTAGAAACAGTTCCGTCGCTGGCGTTAACAGATAATGAAGAGCTCTATTTTAGAGAATTAAGGTGGTACCGCGATTATTCGTCCTTGGATGATTTTCGTGGTATTTTTTTATTTACAAAAAGAAAGAAGGAACACACATGATTAATATTAAAGAAGATGAAAAACTCAATGTTTTAAATCACTCCAGTGCACATTTACTGGCTCATGCAGTCAAACGCTTGTATCCACAAGCACAGTTTTGGGTAGGACCGGTTATTGAAGACGGGTTTTACTATGATATGGATTTAGGAGATGCTTCAATCTCAGAAGAGGACTTCCCTAAGATTGAACAAATGATGCGCAAGATTTCAAAAGAAGACAAGCGCATTACACGAGTGGAACTCACAAAAGAAGAAGCACTTGAAGAGTTTAAAGACGACTTATATAAACTTGATCTTATCAACCGTTTGGGCGAAGATGAAGTTATCAGTGCATACCGTCAAGCAGAGTTCATTGATCTTTGCCGAGGACCACACGTTGAAACAACAAAGAAGATTAAATTCTTTAAACTATTAAAAGTTTCGGGTGCATACTGGAAGGGCGATGCCAACAATCAAATGTTGCAACGCGTTTACGGAATCACATTTGAAACACAAGAAGACCTAGAAAAATACGAAGCATGGCTCGAAGCTGCGAAAGCACGCGATCACAAAAAGCTTGGTAAAGAACTTGGTTTATTCATGTTGAGTGAATACGGTCCAGGGATGCCATTTTGGTTACCTAATGGAATGACACTGCGCCATGCACTTGAAGATGTTTATCGTAAGATGCATTTAAATCGTGGCTATGTTTTCTGTGAAACACCAACAATGCTTTCAAAAGAACTTTGGGAAATCTCAGGTCACTGGGGTAACTATAAGGACAACATGTATACATCAACAATCGAAGATCGTGAATTTGCGATTAAACCCATGAACTGTCCGGGTGGTATGCTTGTTTATAAGAACGGCTTACACTCATATCGTGATTTACCAATGCGTTTAGCAGAGATGGGCCATGTTCACCGTTATGAAGCAAGTGGCGCATTGAATGGTCTATTCAGAGTTCGATCATTTACACAAGATGATGCTCACTTATTCATGACACAAGAACAACTTCAATCTGAAATCATTGAGATTTTAGACTTCATTGATGAAATCTACTCAATCTTCGGACTAGAGTATACAATTGAACTATCAACTCGACCAGAAGCTAATTATATTGGTACAGTTGAAATCTGGGATGCATCAGAACAAGCATTGAAGGATGCGATGGATGCAGCTGGAAAACCATATAAAATCAATCCAGGCGACGGAGCATTCTATGGTCCGAAGCTTGACTTCAAGGTTCGTGACTCACTAAACCGTATCTGGCAATGTGGTACTGTTCAACTTGACAATAACCTACCAGAACGATTTGACCTTGTCTATGTAGACGAGAAGGGCGAAAAGAAACGTCCTGTCATGCTTCACCGCGCAATCTTTGGATCCATTGAACGATTCATTGGAATTCTAATTGAGCACTTCGGAGGGGCATTCCCAGTTTGGTTATCACCACTTCAAGTTGAAGTAATTCCAGTTAACACAGAATTCCATATGGACTATGCGAATGAGGTTCTGGAAAAACTAAATGCTGTGGGAATTAGAGCACACGTTGATGGTCGAAATGAAAAACTTGGTTACCGTTTAAGAGAAGCACAAAAGAATAAAACTCCGCTTCAATTAATCATTGGGGAGAAGGAAATTGAAGATAAATCTGTTAACCTTCGCCGTTATGGTGAACGTGATCAAAATTCAATGGACCTCAATGAATTCGTTGAACTCGCATTGAAAGAAATCAAAGAAAAAACAATTCATCAGTTATAAAAAATGGTCTCACTTCAATTTAGAAGTGAGACCATTTTACTAGTTTTCAGTTAAATCATGGAGAAGACTGATCTTCATATCATAAAGTTTCTGTGATAAATCCACATAGTAGTTATGAGGGTAGTGAAGACGCTTCACTTCGTCCCACATTGTTTCCATTTCTTTCTTGGAATATATTTGAACTTCATGAAGATTTGGAAGTTCGTACACACACTGACCTTCTACGAATACTGGAACTTGAAGTTCACGTATTTGGTAATTGGTGAGTGTTTTCTTTTTCCAAGTAGCACTTGGATCAAAAATCGTGATCGTATCCGTTGGAATGACTTCATCCGCAAGCGCAATATAGTCCGCAAGTGCTTTGTTTGTATTGTTGTCATAGAAACGGTAGAGGCGTTTATATCCAGGGTTTGTGATTTTCTCAATGTTATCAGAAACCTTAATTTTTGGAATAATTTCATCACCGCGCTCTTCAGCGACAAGCTTATAAACACCACCAAGAACGGGTTCAGATTTTGATGTGATTAAGTTTTCGCCAACACCAAATTGGTCGATTGCTGCTCCTTGATAAATTAAATCATCAATGATGTACTCATCAAGTGAGTTTGAGGCCATGATCTTACAATCATGAAGTCCTGCAGCATCCAGTTGTTTACGCGCTTCTTTTGAAAGGTACGCAAGGTCACCTGAATCAAGGCGAATGGCTTTTAAGCGATTTCCCTTTGGTTCAAGGACTTCTTTTGCGACTTTAATTGCGTTAGGAACACCCGATAATAAAGTATCGTATGTATCAACTAAGAAAATTGAATTTGTTGGGTTGTGTGTTGCATATTCAGTAAATGCTTCCAGTTCAGTATCGTGTAACTGAATGTAGGAGTGTGCCATTGTACCGGAAACATAGGCTCCGTATTCGTACCCTGCAAGTGTGTGTGAAGTACCAACACATCCTGCAATGACTGCACCGCGTGCACCGTCTAGGGATGAATCATAACCATGGGCTCGACGTGCTCCAAATTCAAGCACTGCGCGTCCACGTGCAGCATTCACAATGCGACTTGCTTTAGTCGTAACGAGTGTTGAATAGTTAATTGAAAGTAATAAGAGTGTTTCGATAATCTGTGCTTCAATGACTGTTCCTCGTACTGTAACGAGGGGTTCATTCGCAAAGACTACCGTTCCATCTTCAACTGCCCACATATCAATGCGAAGGTCCATCTTTAGTAGATAATCTAAGAAGTCTTCATCGTCAAATCCGCATTCTCGAAGATAGTCGATGTGTGATTGATTGAATTTAAAGTTTTGAATTGATTCAATCAGTTTTCGAAGGCCATTGAAGATTAAATATCCTCCCTTGTCAGGGATTTTTCGGGTGAACATATCGAAGTAAACGATATCTTCATGACGCTTTTGTTTGAAATAGGTGTATGCCATGGAATACTCATAAAGGTCCGTAAGGAATACTAAGTCATCTGTTTTAATCATTGAGTTACCAATCTTTCTATTTGTTGTACGATGATGTACAATTGTACTACTATTGTATCACTTTTGGAGGAAAATTATGAAAGAAAACATCGTACTCAAGAACAGCGTTAAAATTCATCAAATTAAAGATGACAAATTTCAATCAGTCTATGCTTCATTGAAGATTGTATTCAAAATGAAAGCATTTCAAAATACCACTGCGAATTTATTAGCTCAAATGATGAGTGATCGTCTCACAACGAATTCAAGTAAAGCGTCCATCGCACAGCGACTCGACATGCTTTATGGTGCAAAGATCGGATCAACAACGTATTCAATGGGCTCATACCAAGTCATTGATTTGTCTGTTGTCGCGATTGCGGAGCACTTTGTGGATACGGATTTATTCCAGGAACAATTAAACCTTCTAGCGGATATGCTCTATGAACCACTACTTAATGAAGAAACATTCAGTGAAGCTCTTAAGAACATGCGCTTAAACCACAGTCGTATTAAAGAAAACCCATCTCAATACGCAATCGTTGAAGCGTTTAAATCAGCGGGTGCGGGCCAAACCTTCTCACTAACTGCGCTTGGTAACTTAGAGGATCTTGATTCAGTTACATTACAAGATGTTAAGGATCTTCACCAATTGTGCATTAATGACTTTAATAAAGAGATATATACTGTTGGTCCGATTCCTGATAATGCAGACTATACAAGATTTGAAATAGGAAACAGCGCAAGTGTCAGCGATGCGCTTCTAAAAACGAATATAACACCCGCTACCGAAGAAGTAATGTATCGAGGGAAACAAACGGAACTGGTACTTGTCTTTGAAACAGATATTACACCGCTCAGTGAAGATTATGCAGCTTACTTAGTGTATATTGCTCATTTAGGACAATTGCCTTCGTCACTCTTATTCCAAGTGGTGCGAGAACAACATAGTTTATGTTATTCAATCTATTCTTCGCGCCAAATCTTTGATGGTATCTTTTACATAGCAACGGGTGTGAATGATTCAAATAAAGATAAAGCATTGGACCTGATTAATGAACAAATCGAAATCATGAAAACAGATGTCCATGATGTTTCTGCTGCAAGACAATACTTAATCATGCAGATGGAAGGTGTGAATGAGAATCAAAAATCATACACAAGTCACATTTTTAGAAATGCTATGTTAGGCATTGAAAACAGTGTCGAAGAAATTCAAGAAGCCATCGCGAAGGTGAGTGCAGAAGATGTACAGCGCGTTGCGAAATCTGTAAAACCAGGATTCGTCTATGCATACCGAGGAGAACACAATGAAGAAAATTAAAAATATATTCAATGAAACAGCCTATCACTATGTCAGTGAATCAGGTCTTAATACATATTTAATTCACCGTCCTGGGTTCAAACAATCTTCGGCAGTCTACGGAACTCCGTTTGGTGCATTAAACCTAAGCCAAACGATTAATGGTGAAACACAAGTCGAACATAAGTCAGGTCTTGCTCACTTTTTAGAACATAAACTTTTTGAAGATGATGCGGTTGATGTCTTAAGTTTGTTTGCGCAAATTGGGGCAAGCGGAAATGCGTTTACTTCATATGATCAAACAATGTACTATTTCAATCACAACGGTCCAATTGCGGAACCTTTAAAGTTACTTATTAACTTTGTATCACAATTCGATATCTCGACTGTTTCAGTTGAGAAGGAGAAGGGGATTATTGTTGAAGAGATAAAGATGTATGAACAAATGCCTGATATGAATCTTCTTATGGAAACATATCGAAACGTATTCCACAATTATCCATTCATTTATGATATTGCAGGTACTGAAGAAAGTGTCAATGCGACAACCCTTGAAGATCTAGAAGAGGCTTACCGCCTTAACTACGCAGATCATCGTATGGTCTTAGTCATCGTGAGTGGTGAATCCCTCGAAGATATTAAAGACATCGTGGATGAAGCTTGTAAGGATCATTCTAAAGAGGATTTAAACGTACAAGATGTTTATCCAGAAGAACCAACGGTTGTAAAACATGCTCACAGAGAAATTAAAGGTGATATCACAACTCCTAAAATGTCTTATGCTTTCAAGTTTAAGTATGGACAGGGAAATCGTCTAAGAGATGAATTCTTATTAAAAATAATTCTAGAGATGAACTTCTCTGAACTGAACCCAGAATATCAGACATTACTTGATTCTGGAATCTTCACAAATGCCTTTGGCTTTGATGTTGATTTGAGAGATGACTTAGGTGTTATTTACTTCTTCAATGAATCGAATGAATTTGAGAAGTTCATTGTAGCGATTGATACGATGATGGCACAGTTGAACTTAGATGAACTCCTATTCACTCAACTTAAGAAGCGTTACTATGGTGAGATGATTTTCTCACTTTCAAACATATCTCGTATTGGTATTACATTTGCTCGTGCTCATTTTGATGGTATTAATTACTATGATTATCTTGAGATGGTGAATGAACTAACTTATGAGGACCTGGATTCAGTAAGATCTTACTTCTCTGATGTATCTAAAACTTCGTTATTAATGACGCCTTTCTAACAAAGTTGATATTTTAATTGCATAATTTCAAATGTATGCACTTTCACAAGTTCTTTGCATATGCAAAGACCATGATCTCTCTGTTTATTTGATACAATTACGGCACAAAGAGGGGGTAATAGAATTGAATTTTATACAACTGGTTGGTAGGATTGTTGAGTCACCTGAGAAGTTGGTGACAAATACGAATGCGAAGTATTCGAAAATGATATTATCGGTCACATCAAACTTTTTAGAGTTTAGTGGTGAATATCGTCATGATTTGTTTCCGGTTCGCTTATGGCGGGGAATTAATCAAGATGTAATAGGGGCATTCAAAGAGGGTCGCTTGGTATCAATCAAGGGTCGCGTTGAAGTCGAAGATGAAAAGTTCGTCATTGTTGCTGAGCATTTAGAAGTATTATTTCCATAGAGATACGGTAGAGCTGCCCATCACAGCTCTTTTTACTTGAAAATTTATTATTTAGTATGTTATTAAAGGTGCAATTTAGTGCTTATAAATAACTGGTAAGCAGATTTCTGTTCGATTGCTTGATACAAGGCTGACAGTACTATCAAAGTGTCCGTAAATTTTGTATAATAATGTCAGGTGATAACATGAAAAACTATTTAGAAATGGCGAAATACGTATTAGAAAACGGACAAACTCGTCCGGATCGAACAGGAACCGGAACACACGGTGTTTTTGGTTATCAAACACGCTTTGATTTAAATGAGGGATTTCCTTTACTAACGACAAAGAAAACACATTTCGCATCGCTTGCGAAAGAGTTGATTTGGTTTATTTCAGGGGATACAAATATTAGACCCTTAGTTAAAGAAAAAGTTCGTATATGGAATGAATGGCCTTATCAAACCTTTAAAGCATCTGATGACTATAATGGCGAGACGATGAAAGAATTCGTTGAGCGCATTATCGAAGATGACGAGTTTGCTTTGAAGTACGGTGATTTAGGCCCCGTCTACGGAAAACAATGGAGAGATTTTGGTGGTGTTGATCAACTTCAAAATGTTGTGGATACCATTAAAACCAATCCATACTCACGACGCATCATTCTTTCAGCATGGAATCCACCCTATGTGGACCAAATGGCTTTACCGCCATGCCATGCATTCATGCAGTTTTATGTCAGTGCTGATGGTAAGTTGAGCCTTCAACTGTACCAACGATCCGCTGATTTATTCCTAGGAGTGCCTTTTAATATTGCGTCTTATGCCTTACTTGTGCACATGATTGCGAAGCTAACTGATCTTGAAGTTGGGGAGTTTGTCCATACGTTTGGCGACCTTCACATTTACAATGATCATTTCGATGCCGTAAATGAACAATTAAGCCGCGAACCCAAAGTACTACCGAAACTTGTAATCCATGGCGACCAAAAATCAATCGATGATTTTAATTTCGATGATTTTGAAATCGTTGGATACGACCCGCACCCCTTAATTAAAGCTAAGGTGAGTGTTTAATGTTAGTAATGATCGCTGCGATGAATCAAAAACGTACTTTAGGACTGAATGGATCAATGCCTTGGCATTGTCCGGAAGACTTAAAGTTTTTCAAGCGTATTACGATGGGAGAAACACTCATCATGGGACGAAAAACCTACGATGGTTTACCCAAAGTTCTTAAAGGACGCAACATACTTAAAGTGAGTCGCAGTGAAGGGGACATTAACGACCTCACTCAATACTTGAAAGACAACGAGACAAGTTCTGAAACGATTTTTGTTGCGGGTGGTGGCGAAGTCTATAAAGCATCAATGCCTTATGCTCAAAAAATATACCTATCAATTATTAAGGATGAAACACTTGGGGATACATTCTTCCCAGAGATTGAAGCATCAGAATATAGCTTAAGCGACACCGTTGCCTTTGAAACCTTTACATTACAGATATACGAAAGGATTGGTAAATAATATGAATATCATAACAATTATTGAGAAAAAACGAGACGATAAAGTACTCACAAACGAAGAAATTAAATTCTGGATTGATGGCGTTGTGGATGGCAGTGTTGAAGAATACCAAACAACAGCCCTCTTAATGGCCATTGTATTAAACGGAATGAATGATGAAGAAACAACATACTTAACAGAATGCATGATGCACTCTGGTGATGTGATTGATTTATCCGCAATCGACGGTAAAAAAGTTGATAAGCACTCCACAGGAGGCGTTGGAGATAAAACAACCATCATCCTAAGCCCACTTGTGGCAGCAGCAGGTGCAAAAGTTGCGAAGATGTCCGGTCGTGGTTTAGGCCATACGGGTGGAACACTGGATAAATTAGAATCCATTCCTGGATTCAATATTTCTCTTTCATCAGAAGACTTTATTAAACAAGTGAATGAGCTGAATCTTGCGGTTGTTGGACAGACAGGGAACTTAGTTTATGCTGATAAAGTCCTTTATTCACTTCGAGATGTCAGTGGAACCGTGAATTCAATTCCATTAATTGCTTCTTCAATCATGTCAAAAAAACTTGCGGGAGGTGCTGATTGCATTCTTCTGGATGTGAAATACGGAGAAGGGGCCTTCATGAAAACAATTGAAGACGCGCGTACTCTAGCACAAACAATGATTAACATTGGGACATCATTAGGAAAAGACATGAATGCGATGTTAACGAATATGAACCAACCACTCGGAAATACGATTGGGAATGCTTTAGAAGTAAAAGAAGCTGTTTTAACACTTAAGAATCAAGGTCCACAAGATCTTGAAACACTCTGTGTAAGAGCCGCTGGAATGATGCTCTATCAAGCAGGACTTGCACAAAGCGTTGAACTGGGTAATGAACTTGCACTTGAAACACTGAGAAGTGGTGCAGCTTATGAAACATTCTTGAAGTGGATTTCAGCTCAAGGAGGCGACATAAGTGTGTTTGATGATTTAGACGCATTTACGCACGCACAATACGAACTACCAATCGTATCAACACAATCAGGTTATCTTCATGACCTCATGGCAATGGAATTAGGGATTGTATCCATGCACTTAGGAGCGGGGCGCAAGACAACTGAAGATGTCATCGATATGAAAGCAGGTATCGTCTTAAACAAATCATTGGGTGATAAAGTTGAAGTCGGCGACTTACTTTGTACCCTGTATTCAAGCAGTCCAATTGTGGAATCAATGAATGAGGAAGCTCAATCATGCTTTATCATTCGCGATGAAATAAGCGAAAGACCACAATTGATTGCGGATGTGTTATAATTTTTCTTAGAAATTAGGTGATTGTATGAATTTTGAAGTGTCATTTGAACAGTTTTCAGGTCCGCTCGACCTTATGTTGTTTTTAATCAAGGATCATAAACTTGATCTTTTTGATTTGAACATAGATTTATTGGCGGATCAGTACATTGCCTATATTCACAGTGCGAGTGAAAGTAAACTCGAAATCGCAACGGAATATTTAAGTGAACTTGCGGGATTGATTGAATACAAGTCGAAGCGACTGCTTCCGCGTGATACATCCTTATTGGATGCTCAGGACGTGGATGATGAGGAACAAGACTTAGTTCGACGACTCATTGAATACCAACGCTATAAAGAGGTAAGTATTGAACTCGCCCAGCGATTCGAAGAGCGATCAAAACAGTTCAGTTCTCCCGTATCGACAAACTTATTTAAATCAATTAAATCACAGCTCAATGAAACAATCACTTACGAACAAACTCCGTATGATTTAATGAATGCGATGGCAAAGGTCATGGCACGATTCAAGTTGAGTAATCCACTTGATGTTTCATTTGAATCAAAGGAACTCGCAATTGATGATGTGATTGATGATTTAAGATCACGTTTTACAAACTTCAAACTCATGAGTTTGGATGATGTATTGAATCATTCGCGTACCATACAACACGCGATTGTAACGTTTTTAGCAGTCCTTGACCTCATTCGTATGGGAGAATTAGGTTTGAGTTATCAAGGCGACGATATTTATTTGAAAGGCACGGTATAGGATGGAAAAACATGCACTAATTGAGGGGATTCTTTTCGCATTTGGAGAAGAAGGAGTCGCGCGTGATCAACTCGCACTTGCCTTAGGAACTGACGAAGATGCCTTGAATGAAGATTTAAAAAGCTACAGTGAATCCTTGAATGAATCGCATCGTGGAGTTGAACTCGTTGAATTTGGTGGATTAGTAAAACTCATTACTAAGACTGAACTTCATGAGACAATATCAGATATGCTTGAATTCAATAAAAACCGTCAACTATCACAAGCTGCACTGGAAACACTCGCAATCATTGCTTATAAACAACCAATTACACGTGTTGAGATAGAAGAGATTCGTGGTGTGAACTCAGATATGATGTGCCGCCGACTGGAAGCACTTGATCTAATAAAAGAAGTGGGACGATCCGATGCTGTTGGACGCCCGATATTATATAATATTACCGAATCGTTTATGGATGTTTTTAAACTTACAAGCCTTGACGAATTACCGGAAATTAAGCTAGAAATGTTGGAACAAACGAATGACTTCTTCAAATAATGGTACACGATTACAAAAATACATCGCAATGAGTGGATACTGTTCACGACGCAAAGCAGAAGAACTGATTGATCAGGGAAAAGTTAGCGTCAATGGAAAACGCATCTCAGAACAAGGGGTTCAAGTATACGATGGTGACAATGTTCGCATCAACGGAAAACTCATTGAACTAGAGCGTACACAAGTTTACTATATTGTGAATAAACCAAAAGGGGTCCTTTCATCCGTCAGTGATGATCGCGAACGACCTTGCGTCGTCGATATGATTCCTGAAAAGAATCGTATTTTTCCTGTAGGAAGACTGGACTATGAAACAACTGGAGCCCTTATTCTTACTAATGATGGTGCTTTCGCAAACTTTCTAACTCACCCGCGCTACGATATGCCAAAAATGTATCGCGTCAGCGTCAGTGGTAAATTAGGATGTGAAGTCACAATTGCATTAAGTGAAGGTGTAACAATCGAAGGCGTTTCATATCAAGGTGTTGAAATCCATAAAGTGAAATACGATCCAAAGAAAGACCGTTCACAATTTTCAATCACTCTGTATGAAGGGAAGAACAGACAAATCCGTAAAATGTTCGCTCATTTTGGTCTACCTGTTCAAAAACTACACCGCTATGCGATTGGTCCTTTAATGATTGAAGACATGGGAATAGGAACGTATCGAGCACTGAAACCATTTGAAGTTAAGAAACTATTAAGCGTCGCTAAGGGAGGAAAATAAATGCAACAATTTTTTATTGAATCCCTTAAAGAGCTTAAACTATCCAAGGAACAAGAACGCCAATGTACTAAAGTGCTCCGTATGAGAGCGGGCGATAAAATTCGCCTTGTGGATGGCAGTGGAAGTGGCGTAATTGCAGAACTTACAAATATGAACCCTCTTGAATTAATAGAGATTGATACGATTACGTTTGAAACTCAGAAAACACACATCACTTTGATTGCTTCTTTAATTCGTCCTGAACGTTTAGAGTGGATGATTCAAAAAGCATGTGAAGTGGGTGCAAATCGAATTGTTTTAATGCAAGCCGATCATGGCGTGGTTCGAGATTTTGGAGACCGCATTCAACGCAAGTTGGAGCGATGGAACCTAATCGCAAAAGAAGCTTCAGAACAAGCCTATTTAAGCACTCCAGTCACAATTGAAGGCGTGATTACAAAAGAAGACCTCGAAAAATATCGAAGTGATTTGAATGTATTCGCGGATTTGGGTCCAGGAGACCATATTATGAATGCGAAATTACCTCATCATGAATCAATGACCATCGTCATCGGTCCTGAAGGTGGTTTTTCCGAATCAGAAGTAAAGTATTTTAATTCAAAAGAATTCGCACAAATCAGTTTAGGGAAAAGTGTATTGCGTGCAGAGACAGCATCAATCATTGCCTGTGCACTCGTGAGAGCAAGTGAGGCAATAGCATGAAAAAATTAACGAGGTATCATAAACAAGGCTTTCCTAAAGAGGTGCGTAAACAATTGATGAGTTTGAACAAACGGTATGACCTAAAGTTCAAAAAGAATGTCTCATCATATATTTCAATCATGATTTTTAAAGAAGGTCTTTACAATAAACAACAAATCGAAAAAACATTTGAACGTTTCAGAAACAACCATCTTGATATGTGGGAGAACATGGAATTCAACGAGAGAAATCTCTTATTGATGCATGAACTTGATCCTATGAAGGAGAGTCTAACTCAATTTACGTTTGAGGGTTCGACTATTTTCATCCCGTTTTTTGATGTATTAATGAATAATTTATACGAGCGCAAAACCGCAATTCTTGAATTACCGCAGTTCTTTAAATTATACAAAGACTTTAATGCTTCAATCATCGATATGGGTGTGTATGGTGATTTACCATTAAAACATAAAATGAGTGAAATGGAATATATCACGAAACAAGATGATCGTATGGTTGTCTATTATCCAAAAAACCGTACATTCTATGTATTTGAAAACAATAAGGTTCAAATATTCCCATTTTATATTAAGAGTTCATTAACCAAAGAAATGCAAGAAGTCATGGCTGATTTGATTTTATCAGGTGATGATAAAGGCATATTAGACAAAGCTAAATACTATAAAATTTTAAGTCCAAAACTCATGAGGAGACATAAGTGATGAAATTAAATCGTTTATTTGGAATTGATAGTGAAAAAGAAATAAGCCATCTTATTCTTGATTCAAGAACACAAACAGAACAAGGGCTATTCTTCTGTTTGGAAGGATTGACTGTGGATGGACATAAATATACACAAAGTGCGATTGATAACGGCTGCGTCGCAATTGTTCACCATAAAGAACTTGATTCATACCAAGAGGGAATTGAGTATATTTTAGTCGATGACACTATGGACGAACTCCACCGTGTCAGTAACGTGTTCTTTGATACGCCATCTCGTAAAATGGTAATGAATACGATTACCGGTACAAACGGGAAATCTACGGTTATGAAGACCCTCAGAAATATCTTATTAAGACTCGGAGTTAATGCTGGTTATATTGGAACCATTTCGGTTGAATACAATGACTATATCTTTTCACCTTCACTCACAACACCTGATATCGTTGAACTCCAAGGGATTCTTAACGACATGGTTAACGAAGGCGTTGAAGAAGTGTGTCTAGAGGTTAGTTCACAAGGATTGTCACTGCGACGCGTGGATGCGATTCATTTTGATGATGCATCATTTACCAACCTCAGTCATGATCATTTGGATTATCACAAATCAATGGAAGAGTACTTTAAGGCAAAGAAAATATTATTTGACCGTTTAGATGACGAAGCATTCACAATTATTAATGCGGATGATGAATACGGTAGACGCTTGATAGAAGAAGGCTACCCACATCTTAAAACTTATGGTATTGCACAATCCGCAGATTATCGCGCAAAAGATCTTGTGATTGGTGAGTTTGGAACTCAGTTTACGCTGGTTCATGAAGGACAAGAGTATCCCGTTGAAACAAACTTTATCGCTGATTTTAATGTATACAACGTATTAAATGTGATTGCGATTCTTCATGAAAAGGGATATGGTTTCGACCGTATTCTTCCAGAACTTGTGGATATCGAACACGTTGATGGAAGATTGAACCGCGTTGATGAAGGACAAGACTTCAAAGTGTTTGTGGATTTTGGACATGCACCTGATAGTATGGCCAATGTCTTTAAATATGTACGAAGTATTACACCTAAAGAAAACAAAATGATTTGTGTCTTTGGTGCAGCCGGTGCTCGCGATACATTAAAACGTCCAAAGATGGGTAAAGTCGCAACTGAAATGTGCGATCACGTGATTATTACAGAACACGATAATCGTAATGAAGAAGTTGTGGATATCACAAAAGATATTGTTTCGGGTGTCGTTGGTGATAATTGGGAATTTGTTCCGATTAGAATTGATGCGATCCGTAAAGCAATCGAAATGGCACAGCCTGGTGACAGTGTTGTACTAAATGGAAAAGGTGAAGAAAAATTCATCTACCGTGCATTTGGAAAAGAAGATTGGATGGGCGACGAAGTTGCGGCATCTAAAATACTAAAAGGAGAACTCTAATGAACATGAATAAATATATTGATCATACATTACTGAAACAAGATGCGACTCAAGCACAAATTGAAACACTATGCGAAGAAGCAAAACAATACGACTTCAAATGTGTGTGTGTTAATCCTGGTTTTGTAAGTACGTCTAAAGAACTCTTAAAGGACAGCGATGTTCTTGTATGTACAGTTATTGGGTTCCCATTGGGCGCGTCCACGACAGCTACTAAAGTTTTTGAAACAAAAGATGCGATCACTAACGGTGCCGATGAAATTGACATGGTTATCAATGTTTCGAATCTTAAAGATAAGAAATATGACGTTATTGAACAAGAAATCAAGGCTATTAAAGACGCTTGTGGAACACGTACATTAAAAGTGATTTTAGAAACATGCTTATTAAGCGATGAAGAGATTGTGAAGGCATGTGAACTCAGTGTTGCTGCTGGAGCAAACTTCGTAAAAACATCAACAGGATTCAGTACAGGTGGCGCTACAGCGCATCATGTTGCACTGATGAAAAAGACGGTTGGAAATAAAGCAGAAGTGAAAGCATCGGGCGGAATTCGCTCTAAAGATGATTTCGACACCTTAGTAGAAGCGGGTGCAACGCGCATTGGGGCTTCATCTGGTGTGCTTCTGATGCAGGGGCAGGCTAGTACTGACGATTATTAGTGAAAACGCTTGCTTTTTTAATTGTGAAAAATAGTTGAAAACCCACAAATAGTATGGCATAATTCAAGTGTCATAAGGACAAAGGGAGATATTTGATGAAGAAACTTTTAGTTTTATCTTTAGCATTATTTTTAGTTCTCAGTGGTTGTTCAAAGGGATCTGAGGGCGTAGGCTCAAAAGAAATCGATGAACTTGTAATATTCTTCGTACCAAGTCGCGATGCAGAACAAATCGAGACTCGTATTGAACCAATCAAGCAATTAGTTATTGATGGTTTGAAATTAGAAGGTTACACAGTCGGAAACGTTGATATTCGTGTATCGAATTCATACGAAGGTGCGGGAGAAGCACTTGCTAACGGCTCAGCACATATAGGATTTATCCCAGGGGGAACCTATGCACTGTATTCAGAAAATCAAGAAATTGATGTTATTTTAGCATCAACGCGCGATGGTCTTAACAAAGACTCCGTAGACGCAAAAGATTGGAATGATGGTTTACCAACTCTTCCAACAGATGAGCAAGTAACATTCTACCGTTCATTAATCTATGGTGGAACAACCGCAAAAGCGAAAGAATTAACAGAAAAAGTAAACTCAGGTGTTGAATTAACTTGGGAAGACTTTGATTCAGCAAACTGGTGTCACATGAACTCATCGTCATCAGCAGGATACATTTATCCTTCACTTTGGTTAGCAGAACGCTACGAAGGAAAAACAGTGGCTGATCTTTCAAACAAGGTTCTAGCAACAAGCTATACTGACGTCGCAGCACGCCTATCAAATGGTCAATGTGATGTAGGTGTTGGTTATGCAGACATCCGTCGTGATTACGCAGAACAATGGGTAAACGACTGGGGCAAAACAGACATCTTCACTGAAACTTCAATTCTTGGAGTAACAGAAGGTATCATGAACGATACGATTTCAGTATCAAATGAACTTGTTGATGCAGATCTAAAGAAAGCACTACAAACAGTATTTATTGAACTAGCTAAAACAGAAGCTGGAAAAGAAGCAATCGCTATTTATAGCCATGATGGTTATATGATCGCTACGGATGCAGACTATGAGCCAGCTCGTAAGAGTTTAGAATTAGTTAAATAATTGAAACAGTGGGCGAGCAAAGGGTTCGCCCTCTTTTTAGAAGGGAAATCATATGATTGAATTTAAAGAAGTTGGGAAAATATACCCAAATGGAACAGAGGCACTTAAAAATGCCAGCCTCACAATTGAACAAGGGGAATTTGTGGCGATCATCGGACTTTCAGGAGCCGGTAAATCAACACTGTTGCGTGCAATCAACCAAATGCACCCAATTACTTCAGGTGAACTCCTTGTAAACTCGCAAAACGTATCTCAATTGAAAGGGAAGTCCCTGCGCCTATTCAGACGCAACATAGGGATGGTGTTTCAATCCTTTAACCTTGTAAAAAGAACAACAGTACTAAAAAATGTTCTCACTGCAAAAGTTGCTGATATGCCATTATGGAAATCAATCCTTGGAATATATTCCAAAGAGGATGTACTCTCAAGTCTGAGTGCTCTTGATCAAGTAGGTATCTTAGATAAAGCATATTCACGAGCGGACCAGTTATCTGGTGGGCAACAACAACGTGTTGCTTTGGCGCGATGCCTCGCACAAAATCCGCAAATTATTCTTGCGGATGAACCAGTAGCATCACTTGACCCGGTTACTGCAGAACAAGTCATGGATGATTTTGTTCGCATCAATGGAGACCTCAACATTACTGTAATCATCAACATTCATCACGTGGATCTTGCACTTAAATATGCAAAACGTGTTATCGGTATAAAAGCAGGAGAAATTGTCTTTGATGGACCTGCTGATTCAGTTGATGAGTCTGTACTTCAAAAAGTATACGGACGTGAACTGAGCGACGATGAAATCATGGTATCGAAATAATGAAAGAGATTAAATCAATCTTCTTTCCGAAACCCTTGGTCCTCGATAACGGTAAAGAAGTTAAGAGACCGTTTCGTAGTGGTTTACTTGCCAGCATTATTATGCTTGTGCTCGTAGGAATCTCTATGGATGTCGCAAATTTTGATATCGGTCTGTTGATTAGACGAGGCGACAAATTCTTAGTCATCTTAAGAAAAATGGTTCCACCAAACTGGGACTATTTACCAAAAGTATGGGACCCAATGTTTCAAACAATTGGTATGAGTATCTTCGGTACATTCTTAGCAGGACTCTTTGGTTTGCCACTGGCATACTATTCCGCAGTTAATATGAATGATAATAGAATCATGAGAACACTGTTCCGCTTTTTTATGAGTATCTTCAGAACAGTTCCAGTATTAATGCTTGCATTAATACTTACGTATATCTTTGGAATTGGAACATTCACAGGAACGATGGCTTTATTCTTATTCACAACGTCTATTCTTGCGAAGATGACGTATGAGCAAATTGAACTTGTTGATATGGGGCCTTTCGAAGCATCACTTTCAGCAGGGACAAGTCGTATGAAAGCATTTGTAGTATCAATCGTACCTCAAATATCAGGTTTCTATATCTCAAACTTACTTTATAATCTCGAAATGAATATCCGTTCAGCGGCGATCCTTGGATACGTTGGAGCGGGGGGAATCGGAATCTTGATGAATGACCGCATCAGTTTGCGTATGTACGCCGACTTGTCGGTTGTCTTGATTCTCTTACTTGTAACTGTTGTGATTATCGAAACCCTTTCACGAGTGATTAGAAAGAGGTTAGTCTAATGAATGAAAATGTACAATTAGTCTTTGAACAAAGACCTCGTAGACTTAAGAAAATATTAATCATTGGAATTCCATTATTTTTAATTCTCGCGTGGTCATGGTCTTATGTTGACTATAACGGTATTGAAGAGAACGGACTTCGAGTCATTCAATCTATTTTTTCAGGGTTGATTAAACCCAACCAAAAAATGCTCTTTAGTTTTGGGCGTGGTAGTATTCCACAACTCGTACTTGAAACAGTCACGATCGCATTTCTAGGAACACTTCTTGGAATGATTCTTGCGATTCCATTCTCGTTTCTATCAGCGCGTAACATCGTTCCGAAATGGTTCTCAGCAATTGGAATCTTTATTATTACTGTAATCAGAACATTCCCGCCATTTGTATACGGGTTACTGATTATCGTAGTTACTGGGGCAGGGCCGTTTGCGGGTGTATTAACGCTGGCACTAACCTCAATTGGGATGATATCAAAACTCTTCATCGAAGCGATTGAAGATCTTGATGTAGGCATCATTGAATCACTGGATGCTTCTGGTAGTTCAAACTTCCAAAAGATTCGTTTCGGAATCATTCCGCAACTGTTTGGAAACTTTCTATCCATCGCAATTTATCGATTTGAAATTAACGTTAAAAACGCCACAATCCTTGGATTAGTGGACGCAGGTGGTATTGGTACACCGTTGGTAATGGCAATGAGTGCATTCAGATGGGCTGATGTAGGAGCGATCCTATGGGGCCTTATTATTCTTGTTGTGTTTGTTGAATGGTTATCTTCTGCACTGCGTGCGAAGGTTGCTGGTTAAAATCTAAAGTCTCTTAATCGAGACTTTTTTTATTTTTTCCGCGCCAATCATTTTGATTGATATCCATATACCCCATGGGGTATACTATTTCATAAGGGAGATTGATACCATGAAAGACATTAATAAGAAATACTTTAGTTTATATTTTATTGCGTATTCAGTAATATTCTTAGTGATTGATCATTTAAATATGCCCATGAGACAGTTCATTGATACTTATGGCATTGGGTTTGTGATCATTAATACTATTCTCAGCTTAACTATGGCAGTACTCAGTGCCTACTTAATTAGTTTAAGTCACTGGATGTTTAAGGTGCATGGATTCAATCCCAAGGGTGAGAACTTATCGTTCGTCGCAATTCTATTTGGAATTTTAACCTATGGTTGTACGCCTTGTGTTATCGCATTTTTTGCGAGTATCGGAATTTCATTTTCGGTCATGGTATTACCACTGGCAGGGATGCCATATAAAATAATCTCTTTAGTGCTCATACTGATTGGAATTTACTGGGCTAATAAAGAGTCATGTAAAGTGAGGGTTTAATTATGAAACGAATTGTTGTAGTTGGAGGCGTTGCGGGTGGTATGAGTTTTGCGACACGGTATCGACGCTTAAATGAAGATGATCATATTATTGTCTTAGACAAAGGACCTTACGTATCTTTTGCGAACTGTGGTTTACCGTATCATATATCAGGTGAAATAGAAGAGCGTTCTGATTTATTGGTTGCTGATCAAACGATGTTACAAAATAGATTTCAACTTGATATTCGAGTGAATCATGAAGTAATTCATGTTGATCCAGAATTAAAAGAGCTAACCGTGCTTCATGAAGGGATAGAGTCTAAAGTCGCTTATGACAGTCTTGTACTCTCACCAGGAGCGAATCCTTTTATCCCGGACATAGAGGGTATGAATCTTCATCCAAGTGTTTATACGGTTCGCAACATTCCTGATGTTGATGCGATCATGACAAGTTTACCCAGTGCTAAGCACGTTGTTGTAATCGGTGCTGGATTCATTGGATTGGAAATGGCTGAGAGTCTTCATAATCGTGGCTTACGCGTCAGTATCATTGAACGTGAATCCCATGTCTTAGGACCTTTTGATGAAGAGTTGGCTGTGCTTGCTCATAATGAACTCGTGAGAAACGGTATTAATGTTTATACAAGTGCTTCTGTAACTCGCATGAGTGATCAATCGGTATTCCTTGAAGACAACACTGAAATTGAAGCAGACATTGTGATTCTTTCCGTAGGTGTTGCGCCTGCGACAGGGTTTATTGACTGTGTTGAAAAGAGGATGCGCGGCGGTATTGTTGTTGATGAAGCTTATAAGACATCACAGGATGATATCTATGCTGTGGGGGACGCGATCATTGTTCGCAATCAAATTAATAATCAAGATGCCTTAATATCACTCGCTTCACCAGCGAACAGACAAGGACGTCAACTTGCGGATAATCTCAGTGGTCTTATAAACACTAATAAGGGAAGTATTGGTACTGCGATTGTCAGGATTTTTAATTTATCCTTCGCAAGTACTGGTTTGAATGAGCGGCAGCTAAAAGGAAACCAAAATATTGAAATAATGCACCTACTTGGGAAAAGTAATGCTGGATACTTCCCGGGGGCAACTCCAATCCACCTGAAAGTCATCTTTGATGCAGATACTCATTTAATTCTCGGTGCACAAGCAGTGGGACAAAAAGGTGTCGATAAGCGCATCGATATCATTGCGACTGCCATTAAGGCGAAGATAACAATTGATGAACTTCAAGAACTTGAATTCACATACGCACCGCCTTATGGTTCCGCAAAGGACATTGTGAATATGGCGGGTTATGTTGGATTCAATATCATTCATAAGATTACGACCATGGTTCAATGGCACGAAGTTAAAAATGAATTGAAACAAGGTGCAATCCTAGTTGATGTCCGAAATAT
>JAAYNU010000131.1 GCA_012520695.1 Erysipelothrix sp. | reverse complement strand
TTGTACGTAATTCTTCACCAGCTACTACTGTAGCACCTGTGATTGCTGCTTTTAATTGTGATTCATCTGCGAATGCGTAAACAACTTTTCCATCTTTATCTAATCCAACTGCTGAAACAACTGTGTTGATTTCAACTTTTTCTGGATCTTCTGTTTTTGCTGAAACTGATGATACTGTTCCAACTTTATCTAGTCCTTCAACAGCGACTGCTGATTCGATAGCTTTAGTAACAGCTTCGATGTAACCATCAATTGTTATTGAAACTGTTGAGTTTAAATCTGATGATGCTGTTTCTGCTTTTACATCTGCAGGAGTTTTACCTACTAAGTACTCTTCAAGACTTGCGATTTGCTTGTCCCATTCAACAAGTCCCTTTTCCGACATACCGTAAGCATCACCGAGTTCTTTTTTAGTTCCTTTTGCTGCAAATTCTTCTAAACCTGCATCAGTAAATGCTACTGAGTTTTGTGCTGTGTCAATAAATACTGATTTGATAGCTCCATCTTCTAGAACAACTGTTGCATAAGTTACGTTTGACTCAAATTTACCAGGTTTTTCCCCTGCGTCTTCAGCCTTAACTCCGTTTACAACTGCTGTACCGACTTTAACTGCGCTTGTTTCAGTTCCTGGTGTTTCTGGCGTTTCAGGTGTTTCTTTACCTTTTCCACAACCTGTAAGTACTAACATACCTACTAATGCTATTGCTAATAATTTCTTCATGTATAATTCCTCCCAATTGAATTCTATTACATTGTACGATTGCTAGAATGCATGTTCAATATGCTAGGTCTCTCTTTAGATGGTCTTGTGAAAGAATTGCGACATTATACTTAGTTTTTGTCAAAACTTGTGAAAAAATGTTCTAATTACACTAAATGGGTTTGAGTAATCATAAAAAAACTCGGATTTCTCCGAGTGATTATGAATGGCGACGTGTTGCTGGTTTTCCATCGCGACGCGGTTTGCGATCACGACGATTACCTTCATAACGATTGCCTGATTTAGCGTTGTCCTTACGGTTACCGCTGAAATTACGGTTGCGTCTTGGTTCGCTTACTGCGAATTCATCGACTACTTCAACTGTAATTGATTTTCCTTTAATCTTAATTCCTGAGAGTTGATCAACGATTGACGTTAAGTGCTCACGTGGAATTTCAACAGTACTTGAATTTTCAGATACAGCGATACGTCCGATTGCTCGTCCATCGATGCCTGTTGCACTTGCTACTGCTGACACTAAGTGTGCAGCGGATACTCCGTGCTTGCTTCCCATTGAGATAGAGATTCTAGAAATTGCAGCCATATTTTGAGTTGTTTTTGAACCCGATGACTTAATTGCTTCAAGGTTGTTGTCATCAATTGATTTATTAATAAATGCAGTGATGATTTCTTCTTGAGTAAATCCTTGTTCTTGAAGTCCTTCATAAGCGATTGAGTAAAGTTTTGATTGCTTTGCATCAGCCCATTTACGAATGTCCTTCGCCATTTGATCAACTAAGAGACCGTTAAGTTGCTCTTTTGTTGGTAATGGTAATTCTTTGATCACTGAATTTGATAGACGCTCTATTTGACGAATAGAGTGACGTTGGCGACGGGATACAAGCGTAATCGCTAATCCTGACTTACCAGCACGTCCTGTTCTACCAATACGGTGAATATAGTATTCTAATTCCTGTGGGATATCATAGTTGATGACAACATCCATGCTGTCAACATCAATTCCACGAGCTGCAACGTCGGTCGCAATCAATACGGATACCATCCCTTTTTTAAAGCGGTTCATCACCATTGTGCGCATTTCCTGTTTCATGTCACCATGAAGTCCAAGAGCTGGATAGCCCGCTTTGTTGAGCTCTGTTGTTAATTCATCAACCATTCTCTTCGTATTACAGAAGATCATCGTTCCGTCAGTTTTGTGAAGTTGTAGTAATTGAACCACTAAGTTCACTTTCGCATTTGGTTCTACATTATAGAACACTTGCTCAATTCGAGAAACAGTTAAGTTATTATTGGATAAAGCAATTTTCTTTGGATTAACCAAGTACTCGTTACTCAACTTAATGATTTCTTTTGGCATTGTAGCCGAGAAGAATACCATTTGGCGTTCTTCAGGTAGATTTTGGAATATTTCGTTAATATCATCAACGAATCCCATGTTCAACATCTCATCTGCTTCATCAAGAACCACATGAGAACAATCGTCTAATTTAATTGTACGACGGTTAAGGTGGTCCATAAGACGCCCTGGAGTCGCTACAATTACGTCAACTCCGCCTTTTAAATCGCGGATTTGATTGCTGATTGGGTCTCCCCCGTAAACACTCACGACACGAAGGCCTTTTTTGTATTTACCAAAACTACGCATTTCGTTAGCGACTTGCATACACAACTCACGCGTTGGTGCTAAGACCAATGCTTGAGGTTGGCGTGAGCCACCTTTTAATACACTCATAATTGGCAAACCAAACGCTGCAGTTTTACCTGTACCCGTTTGAGATTGCGCTAATAAGTCGTGATTCTCCAATAGAATCGGAATTGCTTGCTGCTGGATATCAGATGGGGTTTCATAACCCTTCTCTTCTACACCGCGCAGTATTTCTTCAGATAATGCTAATTCTTTAAATGTCATTTTTTTCCTACTTATTCTAGCACACATCCATTAGTATAGCATTATTTAGGGTCTATGTGTTAAATTAGCACTCATTCGTCCGCATTAAGCGGTTTCATCGGAAAATAAATTAAAAAACGACTCTTTTCACAAGCAAATGATTAAATATCTACTAAAACAACGATATAGAATGAATGTATCATTCAAACCATTGTACTTCACTATTTACTCACATTATTCATGCGATAATCTGGTTAGTTAGCAGATGCTAGCAAAGCAGGAATACAATGAAAAAAGCATTTATATTAGGCGGCACTGGTTTCCTTGGATACCATGCAGCGAATGTATTACTTGAAGATGGTTACTCAATCGCGGCCTTATCATTACCACCTATGCCTTCCGATAACCTATTCGACGAGCGCGTCGAAAATCACTTAGGTGATATCAATGCCATGAGCGATGAAGAACTCCTTCACCTCATTAAAGGATGCGAAGCATTCGTATACGCAATCGGAGCCGACGAAAGATGGCTACCTGATGCACCCGCATATAAGAGTTTCTACGACGCTAACGTATTACCAACATAGAGAATTGCGCGACTTTGCGTTGAAGCTGGAGTGAAAGACTTTGTACTCTATGAATCATACTTCGCAAAATTCGCGGAAAGAATGCCCGAATCAGGACTTAAAGACATGGGATATCCAGGAACACGTTTACTCCAAGAACAAGTCACATATGCAGAAGGGTGAAGGAAAAATGAAGGTCAGTACCCTTCGATTACCTTACATCTTCGGTACAATGCCAGGACGCGTGCCACTATGGAAAATGTTCACAGACCTTATTGAAGACAAAGATACATATCTTTACCCAAGTGGGAAAACCGCATCAGTCAGCGCTCATCAAGTAGCACAAGCAACACTTTGCGCAATTAAATACGGAACACATCGCGGAAGCTACGCCATTTCAGATACAAACCTTTCATACAAACACTTCTACGAACTCATGGTCGAAGCACTTGGACAAACTGAAACAACAGAACTCGTTTCAATCCCTTATGAAGTCCTACCTCCATCCTTTATCGAAGCCGACAAGCAAACAGATCAAGCCGGTAAAGAACACGGAATTAACATCGAACTTTCTCAGAAGATGAACTATGAAGATCTATCAATTGACCCTAACGAAACAATCAATATCCTTAAATATGACCGCGTTCCAGACATGGATGAGCTCATACGAGAAACACTCAAAGTTTGCGTTGAAGCATAATTAGGCTCATTACTAGTCTCCCCTTTATAGATGCAATAAAATAACACTATAAAAGAAGAGGAGACCAACTATGATCTTGTCAAGTAATTAGAATAAATAAATTAGACACAGCAAAAACACACGATTTACGAGTATTTGTGAATTTCAAATTCTTAGATCAATATATTACGAATTCTTTATCAGGA
>JAAYNU010000130.1 GCA_012520695.1 Erysipelothrix sp. | reverse complement strand
TGGTGGGTACTGACGGGATCGAACCGCCGACCTTCTGTACGTCAAACAGATGCTCTCCCAGCTGAGCTAAATACCCTTCTGGTGCCGACTACAGGAATTGAACCTGCAACCTACTGATTACGATTCAGTTGCTCTACCGATTGAGCTACGTCGGCATATCTCTTTAAATTGTATTCCTATTTTTGGAGATATTCAATAATTAATTTTTGTGAAAAAAAAGAGAAATAGCGTAATCGCTGAATCCCCTTATGGTTTTGTCTTCGGTAAAATGAATACTTGTTCATCATCCTTGGACAATAAATGAGTACCTCGTGCATAGTTCTCTACATATGTAGGATCATTCAATCGCTCTTTTTCTAATGTCAGACTAGCTTTCTCTGCATTTAAAGTTTCGAGTTCTGATTGAACACTTTTAAGTTCCTGTTTCAATTGGTATGTTGCCACAATTTCCTTTACGGATTTAGTTCCGAAGAAACCGATAACAGCAAGCATTAATGAAACACTTACGAAGGATAAAATCTTCTTCGATAAGGGCTTCGAGCTCTTATTGTTTTTGGCATTAGCCATTCTACTTCAACTTCTTTCTTTATTGATATCACAATTATAACCTAATTCATGTCTTTTTCAAGTTTATGAAGGTTCTTTCACAGTTCTTTCAACTTTTACGTCACTGATCAGCTCGTACATAGGCGGGTTTGAGCGCATTATTTTCTCAGCCACAAACGTCACTTCCATCTTAATATGACGGTGCTCAAATTTGATTTCAATGATATCTCCGATCTTTATTTCAGCCGAAGGCTTTGCTTTCTTGTCGTTAATAAACACACGATCATCATCCGCAAGATCCTTCGCAACAGTTCTTCGTTTAATAATACGAGATACCTTTAAATATTTGTCTAGTCTCATGTTTGTTTTACCTTCAATCTTTCTAGTATATAAATTAAATCCTCTGCCCACTCTGGATAGATAGGCAATGTCATAATAATTGTTTGTTTAATATATTTAATCTTGATGTCACTGGACCTGCTTGATACAAGCTCAAACAAGTGAATACCATCAACAGTATCACTGAACTCCTGGGTGAATACTAATTCAACACCTTTAGGACGTTCTCTGAACGACTCAACTCTTTCGTCTTGAAGGAATAACTCAAGACGCGTTTTCTCCAACAGCATCTCAACAGCACTAGGAAGACTACCATAACGGTCTTTAATCATCTCATTGAATGTATTCAATTCATGAAGTGAGCTGATATCGTTAATCTCTTGGTAGAGTTCCAGTGTTTCACCTTCATCAGAGGTAAAGTCCTTCGGTAGGTATCCATTAATCTTAAGGTTTAATGATTCCTTAACTTCCTTAGTTTCAATCGGTTCACCCTTACGCTGAGCAATAGCCTCTTTTAATAATTCAACATAGAGATCCATTCCTACCGTATCAATGAAGCCAGATTGATTTCCACCGAGTAATTCACCCGCACCACGAATGGTGAGATCTCGCATCGCAATCTTATATCCACTACCGAGTTGCGTGAACTCTTTAATTGCCTGAAGTCGTTTTTGCGCAACTTCAGTTAAGTTCATCTTCTCAGGAACAATAAAGTAAGCATAAGCCAATCGATTTGAACGACCTACTCTCCCTTTAATTTGGTAGAGTTGTGATAATCCAAATCGGTGTGCATTATCCACAATGATCGTATTCGCATTCGGAATATCAATCCCTGTTTCAATAATAGTAGTACAAACAAGAACATTCAATTCCTTATTGATGAATTGAAGCATGACATCTTCAATTTCATTGCGGTCCATTTGACCGTGAACTACTCCAACTTTAGCTTCGCGAACGTGCATATCAATCGACGTTGCGACTGTGTAAAGCTGTTCCACGTTATTATAGAGATAAAAGGCTTGTCCGTCTCTATTCAATTCTTTTCCAATAATATCGTAAAGTGTCTTCGTATTCTTTTCAATTACATAGGTCATAACCGGCATTCTATTTGAAGGCGGCGTGTTGAGCTGAGAGAGTGAACGAAGCCCGACAAGGGACATTTGAAGCGTACGCGGGATTGGAGTCGCTGATAAACTAAGCACGTCCACAGCAAGCTTAAACTCCTTGATGCGCTCTTTGTGTTCAACACCAAAGCGCTGTTCCTCATCAATAATGAGTAAACCAAGATCTTTCGGTTTCACGTCTTTAGAAAGGACTCGGTGAGTACCAATTAAGATATCCACCTTACCGTCTTTAAAGTCCTTGATAATCTTCTTCTGATCTTTATCACTTACGAAGCGATTCAATACTTCCGTACGAATTGCGTAATTCTTAAAGCGTTCTTTAAGTGTTCGTGCGTGTTGTGCTGAAAGAATGGTCGTTGGACATAAGAAGATGACCTGTTTTTCATCCACGAATGCTTTAAAAGCAGCGCGAATCGCAACTTCTGTCTTCCCAAACCCAACATCTCCACACAACAATCGATCCATTGGAAGATTTGATTCCATATCTTGTTTGATCTCACGAATCGCAATGTCTTGATCCTTTGTGAGAGGATAAGGGAATTCCTTTTCGAACTCGAGTTGGTACGGTGTATCAGGACTGAAGGCATGGCCTTTTGTTTCCATACGCGCAGAATATAGATTCACTAAGCGGTCAGCCACATCCGCAACGTCTGCTTTGATGCGCTCTTTATTCTTTTCCCATGCACTGCTACCCAGTTTACTTAGACGAACTGAGCTTGCTTCTGATGAAAGAAACTTACGAACGAGCGAGAATTGTTCGAGGGGAATGTAGAGTTCATCATTATCACGATACATAACGTGCATGAAGTCTTTATGAATCCCTTCGATTTCACGGGTCATAATGCCCATATAACGACCGATTCCGTATTGTCTGTGAACTACGTAGTCCATAACATTTAGGTCTTGAAGTTGAGAGAGCTTCTCGGCCTTTTGGAACTTATTATCGTATTTGAAAATGGCTTGTTGGTGCTGGTAGAGTTCATGTTCAGTGTAAACAGAGATTTTCTCATCCTCTAAAATAAAGCCGCGATCAATTTCCATGTAGTCCAAGTAGATTCCATTATCACTAGGTATTTCTGATAGGATACGATAATTCATATTATTGTTTAATAAGACATTAATGAAGTCTTCCATCGTTTTATCGTTCAGGGCGATGATGACCTTGTGATCAATGGATTCCTTCTTCAACCACTTAAGTGTTGAACTCATTGAATCCGATACGATGTTTGCCTCATGCCATGGTAGGTGAACTTCATCATCTGCTTGGTATTCTTTGATATGAATAAAGTTCTTTGTATCAAGTCTATGGTAGAGATGGGACACATAGAGCATTTCATGCATCTGTGCTTGCTCTTCCATATATTCGTGAACATCTATTTCATTTTGGACTACCATGCGCTCAACAGCCTCTAATGGACTGACAACGACACGCTTTGCATCGACATAATCAAAGAGTGTTGCGTAGGATTCCCAAAAGGATAGTAAAGGATAGAGTGTTTCATCATAGAGACCAGACATTAAGAGATCGCGTTTCATTTCTACTTCATGAATCAGTTCTTCACTTGTTTCAAGTAAGAGTGCTTCATTGATTTTTGATTCAATGATTTCACGCTCTTCATCATTTAAGAGAATATCGTGCGCAAAGACGATGATTGCTTCATCGATATGCACATTGGATCGTTGGGTTTCGATATCAAATAATCTGAGAGAGTCAACTTCATTATCGAAGAATTCGATTCTAAGGGGATCTTCCATTTGAATTGAATAGATATCACAAATACCACCGCGCATTGAAAAGGTAAATGGCTTTTCAACATACTTAACTTTTGAATAGCCCATCTTCATGAGTTTATTCGAGAGTTCTTTGGGTTCCATAATCGTTCCTTTTGAAACATGGATTAATCGGTCCTTCAG
Source organism: Erysipelothrix sp. (assembly GCA_012520695.1). GTDB lineage: Bacteria > Bacillota_I > Bacilli_A > Erysipelotrichales > Erysipelotrichaceae > Erysipelothrix. The sequence goes on along the minus strand of JAAYNU010000130.1, from coordinate 3,819 downwards.
GACCTCTGGTTTGGATATCTTTCGACTGGCCGCAATCGTATGAGTAACGAGCACATCGTATTGTCCTTGCATGACTTCATACAGTGCTTCGATTCGACTGGCTCTCATTTGTTCGGATTGAACGATTGCCTCAACTCTAAGAGATTCTTCATGGTTGTAGTAAACAACTTTTAGATCGGGTTCAATGCGTCTGATTTCATCGACTAATTGTGTTGCTTTAAATTCATTTTCTTTAATGATGGTGCGAGATTGTTTCGTTTGGTGATACGCTCCCACGATTAAAAGCGCCTCTTGGATTAAACTAAGGTGTGCGAAACCTGGTTTTCCAAGGGCGTAGTTTGATACAAATTCATTTTTAACTAAATAATTTTGAAGCCAGTTCATTGTTTAGGTGCTTTCGTATTATAACGGTTCATCAGTTCTAGGTGATCAACGCCTTCGATGAAATCAAGTGCACATTGTGTAGCTTTCTCGATGGCTTCGTCTCCAGATATCTTTCCGAGGACGTAGTCCACTGTTTTAATGAGTGGATTCTTACCTATTCCAATTCTGAGTCGTGAAAATTCTTGTGTCTCAAGGCGATCAATTATACTCTTGATTCCCTTTTGTCCACCAGCACTTCCCTTATCTCGTATGCGGACCATGCCGACATCGAGATCAAGGTCATCGCTTATGACAAGAAGATCTTCGTCATAAGCATCGTAGTACTTCATGATTGCGAGTACTGAATCTCCGGATAAATTCATGTATGTTTGGGGTTTTACGAGGATTACTTTCTCACCTTTATGGAAACCTTCTCCGATAAGTGCTTTGAATTTTGAGGTCGTTACTTTGACATCGAGTTCTTTTGCGAGTTCGTCAATGGCTAGAAATCCAGCATTGTGGCGTGTTTTCTCGTATTCTTTGCCTGGATTTCCCAGGCCTACAATTATTTTCATGGGCTTCCTTTCTAAAAAGAATAAGGGGTTTCCCTTATTCTTTCTTTCCTACATAGATAATTCTAAGGTGTCGGTCTCGACCTGACCCCTCACTTTTTGTTTTAATATTTGGATATGTTGATAATTCTTTATGAATCATACGACGCTCATCATTGGGCATTGGATCAAGGGCTACATCTACTTTTGTTCGTTGTACCGATTTTCCTACGCGTTGAGCAAGTGCTTTAAGTTTTTGGTAGCGATCACGTTTATAGTGATTCACATCTACGAAAACATTGAAGCGACGTTTGAACTTAGAATTAATCACATTTCTTAATACAAGATTCAAGCCTTCGAGTGAGCGACCGTTGCGACCAATGATGATAGCATTGTTTGCTGCACTGAGGTTGATATTGACTGCGTTGGATTTAACGTCGAGTTCAAGTTGAACGTCCATGCCAAGTCCTTCGAAGAAGTTTTTGAGATATGTTTCAATGAACTCTTCAACATCTTGCATTGAAAATACTTCGGCAGTAACACTTGCGCCAAATCCTAAAAATCCAGACTTTTCTTCAAGAATATAATAAATTAAATCAGCAGGTTCAACATTTTTCTTTTCAGCAACTGTAATTAGTATTGCATCTAATGACTTTCCCGTAATTTTCTCCATTTGTTTGCCTCCCTTAAATTAAATGAAATTAATCAACGTATTTATGGTTAATGTATAAGGTTTGAATTAATTGAATGAGTGATGACACCATTAAGTAAAGGCTCATCCCGATTGGCCATGTAAGACCTAAGAATGAAATCATTACTAAGGACACATACATCATTGATTGTGGACTGTTCGCTGGTTTCTTGTCGTTTGGACGTTGAACCATTTTTTTCTTAGTCATGTATTGTGGTAAGAACATTGATAGGAATTGAAAGAGTACCATGAGTACGAAAATTCCAATATATACAAAGTTCATTGTAGCGAATCCTTCTTTAGGTGAACCACTTAATGGTTGTCCTAAGATTGATCCTGTAATAATTGACTGTGCACGCGCAACAGATTGATACATTGCGAGCATCATTGGTAACATAAGAAGCATTCCACCCATTGCACCCATTGGGTTGATGTCGTGTTTTTTGTAGAGGTTTTGAATCTCAGTTGCTTTCTTTAGTTTGGATTGTTGATCATCACGTCCGCGGTATTTTTCCTCGATGCGTGATTGCTCAGGTCCTAGAAGTTGCATTTTTTGTTGTTGAATCGTTGATTTGATTGTTGATCGGATAGTTACCATCTTCATTGCTACTGAAACAATAACGATTGATAAGAATGCTCCAACATACGGTGTTAAGAAGTTAAGTGCTTGTGCTATTGGCCAGACAAATAATGCGTCGAACCAGCTTGCGCCTTCTGTTCCCCAAATCCATGAGTCTCCCCATGTAATGATTTTGCTTTCCATTACTTTACCATCAGGTCCGAGGTAGTTTGAACATCCTGCAAGGACGAGCAACATCAAGGCCATTAATAAAAACTTTTTATTTTTTTTCATATTCTCTCCTATGTATATAAGACTGTCATCTTATATTTTAACTGTTTCAAGCAACTTTATCAATTCATTCTTGTTTGTATCGTAAGAATTAATATGGAATTGCTTGCGAACCATGATAATCCCATCAAATGGTTTATCATACGGCGATATTTCTTCGATCATGTTTCGTACTTGTCGTTTAGCTTTGTTTCTAAATACAGCATTTCCCATTTTTTTTGAGACGCTGATACCATATCGTGATTTTTCATCACGTTTCTCTTGTATATAGATCGTGAAAGCAGGCGTATTTCTAAATTTTCGTTTATTGAGGATTTCTTGGAATTCCCCAGTTTTTTTTATTCTATTTATTTGCTTCATAATTGACAAAAAAGTCACCCATAAGGGTGACGATTATGCTGATAACACTTTTCTTCCTTTTGAACGACGACGTGCAATAACACGACGACCGCCTACAGTTTTCATACGAGCTCTAAAACCATGTACTTTCTGGTGTTTCCGTTTACTCGGTTGATAAGTTCTCTTCATTGAAAACCACCTCCAATTTCTACTATACGAAGAGTCAAATGCTTTGAAATTATATAAGATAACTCAGTATAAGTCAAGATTTTTCACTTATATACCCAAATAACTTTATTATAGTGCCAATTGAGTGGGTAATTGAAGAAAAGTTTATTCTTTGTGGGAAATCTCCTTAACAGCGATTCCATATTTAAAGATACCCATTCCTTTTTGATTCAAGCTCAAGAATTTAAATCCATTATTAATGAATATTTCATCAGTATTACGAATTAAGTTACATGAGCTCATTGCATGCCACGGTTTATTAATTGATTTAAAGAGTACTTTAAGAACTTTATTCTTCGGTAAAACATGTTCCATAAATATATAAATACCATCATCCTTTAAAACACGATGCATCTCTTGAATAGATCCAATCAAATCATCTACTGAGCACATCACCAGCGTCGCCAGGATTGTTTCCATTGATTTATCAGGAAAGGGAAGTGAACTCGCACTTCCTTCATGAAGATTAATCGAAGGAAATTGATTTATTTGTTCAGTCGTAATCTTTAGATCTAGACCATTTAGAGAATTGATTGCATCAAAGTTATATAAGGGCATGTTAACCCCAGTTCCAAAGCCAATTTCAAGAACGTCACCTTTAGCTTGGGATATCAGTGTCTTTCGAATATCGCCTAGCAGTGTTTTTTCAAGTGGTTTCATTAAAGTATCATATGAAATCATGAATTTTACCTCCTTGTTTTTTTGTAAACAGCTTTCGGGTTGCCATGGGAGTCCAATTGTTTTGGTTTACCTTGTCGATTCTTTGGCATTGTTTTAACACGTTCCTTTTTAGGATC
>JAAYNU010000129.1 GCA_012520695.1 Erysipelothrix sp. | reverse complement strand
TCTTCGCTTTGAAATTTTTAGTTGGCTATGTGAAGAAACACGACTTCACAGTATTCGGTTGGTATCGAATTGCGCTGGGTATTGTTGTACTACTGTATTTTTATGTATTCTAGGTAATAAAAAAACATAAATTAAAGTTGTGTAAATAATCTTATTTACACAACTTTTGTTTATTGTAGGAGCAAAAATTAATATCTCAAGAGCACAAAAGATCCTCAATTATAGGTTTTTTAGATAAATATTTTTGGATTGAAAACAAAACATTTGTGATATAGTAAGTATATGTGAATTTGCATTATGATTGTTAAGATTCTTCCCATTTTAAACTTACTCACTACAAGAAAAATACGGGTGCGATCTGTATAGGAGGTAAACTTATGAATGACTTATATCAATTAGTAGCAGTGTATTTAGAAGAAGGTTATTATTTAGAAAATGAGCCCTCCGTAAAGAAAGGGTATCAAAACGATGACTTACTCTTGGAATTTAAAAATGATTCTTCTCAAGCACTATACGAATGGGGTTTTAAGGCAAAAAACATACGAATGGATTCCTCACTTCGTTTCCTTCACTTGATTTCAAGGACATTTATACAATCTCTTTCAGATGATGCGGAGTTGGATGTCACGCACAAACCTGCCCTTATGACTTCACAGATGATTGATGACTTAATTAATAATTGCCCTTATGTAATGGGAAATGAGTTTGTAAACAAAGAGTGGTTAGAAACAATTTGGCAATCGCTCGTGGACGTATTCCTTAAGGAGTTAAATGCTTTTAAGGGAATTCCCTCAGTTTATTTATTAGAAAAAAACCCGGATCTAACAGTGGTAGGACGCGTTTACTTCCATCTTGTGGAGGCTCCTAGAACGGATTTTGGTTTTGCTTTTTTGGCCACTTATGCGACACGTTCTCCTGAAAAAACCAAGGCGAACCATGTTCCTTTAAAGCATGCCTTAGAGGAATATGCGAATGATTTTGAGGCGCTAAAACACTTGTTAAGTACGATCAATAAAGCAGCAGACAAAAGTTCTTTTATTAATAAGTTGATGGCGAATGGTGAACTTTTTTCACCTTTATATCTAAGAACTGATGAGGCATTTATTATTCTTCAAGAAATACCACTCTATGAATCGTGTGGGATAAAATGTCGTATACCGGATTGGTGGCGTAAAAAAACGAGTTCCATAACATTATCGGTAAATGTGGGTGATAAATCACCCAGTGCTGTAGGATTTAAAGCAATCTTGGATTATAAACCCAGCTTTAAATTTGGTGAAGAGGAATTAAGTTCTGATGACATCAAGCGACTTCTTGGCCAAAGTGAAGGTCTCACATTATTAAAAGGGAAATGGATCGAAATTGACCATGAAAAATTACAACAGTTATTAGAAATCTATCAAAATCTTGACGGTTTAGATGATATGACGATTGGAGATGCTATTCGTATTGAAGCAGGGATGAACTCCCTTGTAGGTTTAGACCATGAACTCATTGAATTTAATAATGGGGAATGGTTAAATAATTTAATAACACAACTTCAAAGTCCTAAATTATTAAGTATGAACAACCCTAAAAAAAGCTTCAAAGCACACTTGCGCGACTATCAAAAAGAAGGATTTAATTGGTTATTGTTTATGCGACAATATGGATTTGGTGCTTTATTGGCCGATGATATGGGCCTTGGTAAAACGATTCAAATTCTTGCGATGCTCGATTACTTGAAGGATCAAGACATCAAAGCCCTCTTAATTTTACCTGCTTCTTTAATCGGCAACTGGAAAAGTGAGTTGGCGAAGTTTGCTCCCGATTTAAAATCTACTTTCATTCATAGTAAAAGTAGAGATTATAATGTTGAAGACGCAACCCTTTTTATAACTACGTATGGAATGGTTTCAAAGATACAAGCATTGCATGAAACCGAGTGGGATGTTTTAATTCTCGATGAAGCCCAAGCCATCAAGAATCCGAATACAAAACAATCTAAAGAAATTAAATCAATTTCATCTCGATTTAAAATTGCCATGACAGGAACACCAGTCGAAAACAAAATCGCGGACTTGTGGTCCCAATTTGATTTCCTTAATCCAGGTCTTTTGGGGACCTACAAAGAGTTTTCGAAGTTCTATGTGGGCCTGAGTGAGGGGGATTCATTTCAAGGTCTTAAAGATATCATTAATCCTTTCATCTTACGTAGATTAAAAACAGATAAAACCATTATCCAAGATTTGCCTGATAAAGTAGAAGTTAAATCGTATGTGAACCTGTCCAAACAACAACATGTACTTTATTTAAAGTTAGTTGATGACCTTAAAATAAAGCTTGAAAAGAGCGATGGAATTCAGCGAAAAGGACTTGTTTTATCTGCTATCATGGGAATTAAGCAGATTTGTAATCATCCGGATCAGTTTCTTTCTCAAGTCGAATACAATCCCAAACACAGTGGTAAATTCTCGAAGTTGGCTGAGGTTTGTGAGCCCATCTATGAAAATAAAGAGCGCGTACTCATTTTTACTCAATTTCGAGAAATGATTGAGCCCTTAAGTTTATACTTAGAAACTATTTTCCAAAGGCCTGGTTTAATTCTTCATGGCGGAACACCCGTTGCTAAAAGAGCACAATTAGTGGATCAGTTTAATTCTGATGAATACGTTCCATTCATGATTCTTTCCCTTAAGGCGGGTGGGGTAGGATTAAACTTGACTCGAGCAAATCATGTTATTCATTTTGATCGTTGGTGGAACCCAGCTGTTGAAAACCAAGCAACCGACCGCGCGTTTAGAATAGGTCAAAAGAAGAATGTTATGGTGTACAAATTCATAACTCAAGGTAGTATGGAAGAAAAGATTGATATGATGATAGAAGCAAAACAAGCCATTGCAGATGTGATCTCGCCAAGTTCTAAAGAAACGTGGATTACTGAATACAGCAATGATGAACTCATTAATTTGCTTACGCTTGAATCTTAATAAAAAGGGGTGATTGGATGAGTGGATTTCCAAAGTATGTATCTGTTGCAGACAAAAGAGCAGTAGCGGCGAGAAAATTAAAGCGCCTAAAAAAGCAATTACCGGATATACAACCAGTTCTTATTGAAGGTAGTAAAATCGCCACAACGTGGTGGGGGATTTCGTGGAATAAGAATTTGGAAGGCTATGCGGATTTCTCAAACCGAATTTCAAGAGGGCGATCCTATGTCAAAAATGGGTCTATTGCTCATTTGGAAATCGGTAATGGTATTGTTGAAGCCTTGGTATTTGGAAGTAATTCATCACCCTATCAGGTTAGAATAAATATTGAGAAAATATCGAAACAGAACTGGGAACACATAACTGAACTCTGTGGACATTCGATTGATAGTTTAGATGAACTTTCCTTGGGACAATTTCCTAAGGATTTAAAAACTTTATTCATGTCTCAAGGGGATGGTCTTTTCCCCACTCCTGATGAGATTCAAATGCAGTGTTCTTGTCCAGATTGGGCAACTATGTGTAAACATGTTGCCGCTGTGATGTATGGGATTGGAACGCGACTTGATCATAATCCGATTCTGTTCTTCAAATTACGAAATGCTCCTTATGAAGAGTTGATTCGACAATCCATCGAGAATCGTCTTGGAACTATGCTTGAAAATGCAAATCAAAAATCGGATCGTACCATCAAGGATACTGACATTGAATCCTTGTTTGAATTATAATCGGGTTTTATTTGAATCGGTTTTGTTTGATTATTTCAGGTATCGATATCAAAAAAGTAAGGAACACTACTCTTTTTGATTAATATAAGTTTAAAGAAAGAGGATGCATACTATGAGGCAATTGAGCTTTTTGGTCTTCGGTTTGTTGAGTGTTCTTTCGATTGTTTGGATAGGTAGTTGTGGTATTTAAATTTACGAAAAAAAGAAGGTGTTTGTGTCTTTAGGCAATTTCATACAGTCTAGGACTTGTGTATACTGTATAAGGAAAGTAAGGTAAAGTATGAAACTCTTTAAACAGTATTTAGCGTTGGTGGTTAGTGTCATGATAACTGGTTTGGGTGCAGCAATGTCTTTGAAGGCAGCGATCGGTGTGGGTCCTTGGGATGCTCTTGCTCAATCACTATCTTATATAACGTTGATAAAAGTTGGGACTGTTGGAATGATTCTCAACATATTGTGTATATTTGGACAGATGATTTTACAGAAGAAAGATTTTAAATTAATTTCTCTTCTTCAATTTCCAATTGGTATCTTGAATGGTATGTGGATTAATTATCTTTATTATGATGTACTGGGTCCCATTCCGATTGAATCGTATGGACTTCGAGTAGTGATGTTCGTTGTTGCGATATTACTGATTGCGAGTAGTATTAGTTTCATGATGGAACTGAATATCGTTAGTTTTTCTCTTGAAGCATTCTGTTTAGCACTTGCTGAGAAGTACCAACTTCGCTTTGCGCATCTCAGACAATTAGGAGATGTATTGTTTGTATTGATATCTATTGCACTAACACTGATCTTTAGGGTTCCATTCACGCTTCGTGAAGGATCGATATTGATTGCTCTATCTTTTGGGCCATTGTTAAGTTTCTTTATGCCTAAGATGGAGAAGATATTAGTGAAGTTAGATTTAACTTAGATGCTCGTGAGAGTGTCTTTTTTTACGAACACTTTGTGATAATTGAGATTAATTCACAAGTATATTGCACAGGCTTGGATTGATGGTCACTATTGGTCTATTTTTCGTTATCAAAGTTCATTAAGTACTATTGTCTTGTGTAAATCATGATAAAGTTGAACCATGGAGGGCGCATTATGAAAACTATTAAAATGAATCAAACAATAAAAGAAATCTTAGCGGTGGAACCATTGTTACTGGATGAACTCATTAACCTGGGATTCAAACCACTCGCAAATCCGATCTCGCTGAAGGCAGTTGCTTCGGTGATGACTTTGGAGAAGGCCTGTGATCATATTAATCTTGATCGTAATAAACTAATTGAATCGTTTTCAAAATTGGGGGTAACAATTGATGAGTGAACTAGTAAATAATAGAGAAAAACAAATGGTGTCCATTGACCCTGAAAGACTTCAACTTCTAAGGGATATCATTCTGCGCCTTCATCAGGGAGAAGATCCAAGAGCTGTGAAGGAATTATTCAGAGCCAACTTTGATACGGTTGATGCGAGTGAAATCATCGCGATGGAGCAATCCCTTGTGGACGATGGCATGGACGTCATGGAAATTCAAAAGCTTTGCGATATTCATGCGGATGTTTTTGATGGAAGCATTGATGAAATTCACGGTATCGTTGGGGACTATCTAAAGCCTGGTCATCCCGTTCACGTCATGAAGGATGAGAACAGGGGAATTGAAGATACTTTAAATGATATTCAAAAGGCGATTGAGGAAGATAATCGCTTCGCACTACTTTCAAGCTTAAATATTCTTTGGGATATTGATAAGCACTACAGTGTTAAAGAGAACTGTTATTTCCCACTGATGGAGAAGTATGGTTTTACTGCACCGCCACAAGTTATGTGGGGCGTGGATGATGAAATTCGTGATGATTTAAAATCATTTAAACAAGGTGTTGATAAGGGTTTGATTGATGTTGATGCATTCAATGAAGTTCGTAAACGCATTGAGGATATGATTTTCAAGGAAGAACAGATTTTATTGCCAATGATTCTCGATGTCTTTACTGAGGATGAGTGGCTTCAAATTGCTCATGACACAAAGGAAATTGGGTATTGTATTCGAGTTCCTGAAGCGAAGTGGGTTCCGAATCGAAAGAGTTTCGTGGATCAGTATCGTGAAGATCGTGCTTTGAAGTCTGATAACATGCACTTTAAGATTGGTCACTTAACGATGGAAGAACTTGAAGGGATTATGAATCATTTACCGATTGATATGACGTTTATTGATAAGGACGATACAGTAAAGTATTTCAATCAAGCGCCGGATCGTGTCTTTGTGCG
>JAAYNU010000128.1 GCA_012520695.1 Erysipelothrix sp. | reverse complement strand
ACCGTGCTGCCATCGGTTTATCTGAGGTTACGGATTCAATCACCATTATCGTTTCAGAAGAAACGGGTCGTATTTCCGTAGCGGAAGCGGGTCGTCTTCGTGAGATGGATGAGGTAAGTCTACGTGACTATCTAAACCTACTCATTCAAAACAGTGAGAAGGAAGTGAGTCAATCACTCAGTTCTCGTCGTCAACGTCGTTTACACCTTTCTCATTTGAACCTTGATCCAATTAAGGTTGAGAAGGTTGAAGGTCTAGAAATTCCTGCTCGTAAACCAGCAGATGACGAAACAGAAGAGAAACCAGACTTCTCCAAACTCATGGGTATCTTCAGAAAGAAACCTAAAAAGGACAAAGCTGAATCTAAGAAATCTAAGGCAAAGGAAGAAAAACCAGCACTAGATGATAAACCTACTGACGAAGAAGAACCCATCGTGTTCGTTGAAGATGAAACTCCTATTGTAGATGAAACAATCGAAATCGTTGAAGAAACAATTGAGCCGAAACCTCCTGTTAAAGCGAACGTCAAAGATACTGATGAGGTATCACCTTCAAAACCTAAAGTTACTAAGGTTAAAGAAGTTAAGAAAAGTGAAATCGGAGGTGACTTAGATGAAACTGAAGAAAAATAAAAATGATAAAAATAAAATGGATCATGAAGACAAGACTGAATTAGCGCAAATAATTGCGGAGCAGTCAGAGAAAATTTCAAAGCGCTATGCTTCCTTATGGGATGGTGTCATGCGCGTATTGAACTGGTTTAGTTCTTGGGTTGATCGTATTCTGTTTAATCCGCGTCACGGTGTATTCGTTGCGTTTGGATTAGCCTTGTTAGTTTATCTTGCATTCAACCAAAACGTTACAGGAGCAATCACATCCTTCTCCACGAAGGTTACGGATGTTCCGGTTAATGTGAACTTTAATACTGAGATGTATGAAGTTAGTGGTTATGATGAAACAATTGACCTAACGCTTGTCGGAGACTATTCAGATGTTTCCATGGTTAACCCACAAGATGATTTCCAAGTTGAATTGGATCTTCGTGGATACAGTGAGGGAACTCACCAAGTTACCTACAAGGTAAGTCAAATATCTCCTCGTGTTCGAGCATTCACTGAACCGGGAACAGCAACAATCACAATCGCTGCTAAGCAAGCGAGAACGATGCAGTTGAGTTATGATTTTATTAATCAAAAGGATTTAGGTTCTCAATATGTATTGGGGGAGCCAGTCTTGAGTCAGCGTGATGTAACGATTAAAGCATCAAACGAAACAATGGATAAGATTTCATTCGTTCGTGCATTGATCGATGTAGGAAATCAAACGACATCATTTGAAACAGAAGCGAAAATTGTAGCTTATGATGAAAATGGAGAATTATTGAAGTCAGTGGATATTATTCCATCGACTGTGAATGTCAGTGTTGATATATCTTCGCCAAATAAAGTTGTGCCGATTAAACCTGTATTTGAGGGAGTTATTCCTGATGGTAAAGCCGTTAAGTCCTTATCAATGAACTATGAAGCGATGACAATCTATGCACCACAATCTGTGCTTGACAAAATCACTGAAATTTCATTCCCGATTAAAGCGTCTACGCTCACATCGGATACGAAGTTTGTTCATAACATCGTCCTTCCTTCGGGGGTTCGACATGCTACTGTTTCTAAGGTATCTGTGGATCTGAAGTTGGGTGAGGGTGAATCTCGTGTATTCGAGGATGTCATTATCAACTATCGTAACAACGTGAATCATTTATCACTTGCAATTGTAAGTAAAGACGAACCATATACAAATCTTGAAATATTCGGAACCAAAGAAAACCTCGATGATTTCGATATTGATAATGTGTTTGTGTATGTAGACTTAAGAAGTGCTGAAGTTGGGGAAAATCAATCCTTTCCATTATTCGTGGAATATCTTGATGGTAAGAGTGGTTTATACACTATTAAAACATCGGATGAAAATGTATCATTTAACGTTATTAAACAGTAATAGAAAAGAGGCTTTTTATGGGTAAGTATTTTGGAACTGATGGTATTCGCGGTGAAGCGAACGTGCGCTTGAATGTGGATATTGCTCTAAAAGTAGGTCAATACCTTGGAAGCGTCAACCGTGGTAAGAAAATTGTAGTGGGACAAGATACACGCTTGTCCTCAACGATGTTTGCGAGTGCCATAGCGGCAGGCGCAACATCAATGGGTGCAGATGTGTACATGCTTGGTGTATGTGCTACACCGGCCTTAGCGCATCTAGTGAAGATGGATGGGTTTGGTGCTGGAGTGATGATTTCTGCAAGCCACAATCCGTATCGCGATAATGGTTTAAAGTGTTTTGCGAATACGGGCATGAAGATTGATGCTGCATTGGAAGAGCAAATCGAAACATTCATCGATGGTGAAATCGAACTTGATTATGCATCAAGTGATGCGGTAGGTCGTGTTTATGATTACGCTGAAGGGCTTGATCACTATCTCACTCATATCGAATCAATCGTTGAAACACCACTCACTGGTTTAAAAATTATCTTGGACTGTGCTAACGGTTCAGCAGTATCTTCTGCGAAACGTGCATTTGAAGATTTAGGTGCGAATGTTCGCGTAATGCATCATGATCCTGATGGATACAACATCAACACGGATTGTGGTTCAACACACCCTGAATCATTGCAAAAAGAATTAACGCGCTTAGGTTACGATATGGGCTTTGCCTTTGATGGTGATGCAGATCGTTGCTTGGCAGTTGATCATGAAGGAAATATGGTGGATGGTGATGCAATTCTCTATATCCTTGGAAAAGATTTAAAACGAAGAAACCGTCTTAAGAAAAATACTGTCGTAACGACTGTCATGGCAAACCTTGGTTTCGTTCATGCAATGAAGGAAGCCGACATTGAGCTTGTTTCAACAGACGTTGGTGATAAGCATGTTTTTGCCTCAATGATTGAAAATGATTTCTCACTTGGTGGTGAGCAATCAGGTCATATTATTTTGAAGGACTATGTAACTACGGGTGATGGTGTCTTAACGGCACTGATCTTAGCGGAAATTGTAGCACTCTCAGGTCAGTCATTAAAAGACTTGTCGAGTGGATTTATTCGATTCCCTCAGATCCTGGAAAATATTCATGTTGAGAATAAAGTAGCAACGATGAATCATCCAGAAGTACTCAGTGCAATGGATCGTATCAGTACTGCTTTAGGTGATGATGGCCGCATCTTGGTTCGTTCATCAGGTACTGAGGAATTAGTACGTGTCATGGTTGAAGCCAAATCAATTGATTTGTGTGAAAGCCACGTCAGTGATATGATTGGTATAGTTAAGACCATAGGATAATAGGTGATATTATGAAATATGTTATCAATATAGTAGAAGACGAGAAGGACCTTAACGAGCTCGTTAAGAGTTACTTGGAGAATGCTGGATATGAAGTGCGTTCGTATTTTACATACGATGAAGCCAATGCTCATGTCCATGATGATGATGTTCATATGTGGATTTTAGATATAATGCTTGATAATAAATCAGGTTTCGACTTGATTGAGCGAATTAAAAATTACGCGCCATCGACGCCCGTAATTTTTATGTCTGCTCGAGATAAAGAGTTCGATCGTATTATTGGACTCGAAAAAGGTAGTGATGATTATATTACGAAACCATTCTCTCCTAAGGAGTTAGTGCTTCGTGTCAACAATATTATTAAGCGCTCATATGCTCAGGACGTTCAAACTGAGGTAGACGGTTATGTAATTGATGAAAAACAACGTAAGGCTCTTAAAGACGGTGATGAGTTGGAGTTGACAACGAAAGAGTTTGATTTACTCATGATGTTTGTGAAGAATCGTTCGGTTGCGTTTACGCGCGAGCAGATTTTAGTGCATGTCTGGGAAACAAACTACTTTGGATCAGATCGTGTTGTCGATGATACATTACGTCGTCTTAGAAAGAAAATGCCGGGTCTCAACATCCAAACAATTTATGGTTTCGGCTATCGTTTGGGCTGATGAAACGTTTATCTAATTTTATAAGAAAGCTCTCTTTGACTCAACAGCTCCTTGCGATTGTCGTTTTCTCATTGGCTTTCTTTTTATTATTCTTCTTTGGCATTCTAACAATCAATATTGACCACTTCGTAGATATTCAAATGTTCGACCTGATTCACAGAAGTCAGGACAACGTCATTTACTACTATGATCGTGGCTTTGAAGGTCAGGATTTATACGGACCTGAAGACAGTAATATTGTGCATATTATCTATACTAAAGAGGGCGATATTATATCGAATTCACCCGGTGGTGTTGATACAGATCTCTTAAAACAAGTAGCAATTCAATTGGATGCAATTGAGTTAGAATCGAGCATCGACTATCGTTATCGTAATAAGAGTCTTTATACCATTACCAATATTGCGGACAAGAGAGCGTCGATTGTGACAATCATGTCCCAAAATTACCAAAGTGAATTCAAACTCTTACTTTTAAACAACGTAATTAACATGATATTAATTATAATGGGCGTTGTTTTCATGCTGCTTCTAGTGTGGGTATCCTATATTATTCATCCACTGAATCTTATCAGGGACTACATCAATAAGATTCGAAGAAATGAAGACGCAGAACTTTCGATTGACCGACAAGATGAAATTGGTGAATTGGGCCGTGTTCTTGTCGAGATGAATGATGAGTTAAAGCGCCAAGAAAAACTAAAAGAAGAAATGATTCAAAATATATCCCATGACCTTAAAACACCTATCGCGACCATAAAATCATATGGCGAAAGTATTAAGGACGGGGTTTATCCGTATGAAACACTTGAGAAGTCCGTTGACGTTATTATTGAACACGCGGATCGACTTGAAAAGAAGGTCTTTAATCTATTGATGTTGAATCGAATGGATTATATGTCCTACGAAGAAATTGATATGAGCGAAGAATTTGAACTCGCAAGTGTCATTGAACATGTCATTGTATCTTCAAATCAATTACGCCCTGATATTAGTATCGTTCTCAATGGAGACCGTTCGAGATTTACGGGTTCTGTCGAACCCTGGCGTGTTGTCGTTGAAAACCTGCTCGATAATGCTCTTCGCTATGCGAAGACAGAAGTTATTATCGAAACAGATAACGACTTCTTATCAGTATACAATGATGGGTCTCACATTGATGAAGACCGTACAAATGAAATATTTAAAGCATATGAAAAAGGAGAGGGCGGCCAATTTGGCCTTGGACTCTCAATTGTTAATCGTGTCGTAACGAATTATGGTTACGAAGTGAGTGTAGTGAATGTGGGCACAGAAGGTGTTCGCTTTGAAATTAGGAAGGTGATTTAATGAAATCATTAAAAGAATCAAGAATTGCTGTTTTAATTGATGCGGAAAACGTTCCGTATTCAAATATTGGTGCTGTCTTAAGTGAATTAACGCGATACGGTACACCAACAATTAAGCGTATTTATGGAGATTGGACGCGCCAAAGCTCATCGGGTTGGAAAACCCAATTATTGGAGCATGCGATTACGCCGATCCAACAATACTCTTATACACAAGGAAAGAACTCATCAGACTCCGCAATGATCATTGATGCAATGGATCTATTGTATGAAGGAAACGCAGAAAGTTTCTGCATTGTTTCCAGTGATTCTGACTTCACGCGCCTTGCAGTGCGATTAAGAGAAGCAGGTAAGTTCGTAATTGGAATTGGTGAGCGTAAAACACCACTACCATTTATTGCTTCATGTGATAAGTTTATTTACTTTGAAATTATTGACTCAGAAGAGATGAATAAGAAATCAAAACTCTCATCAGAATCAAAGAATCAATTACGACAGTTAATTACGAATACAGTCAACGACTTAGCGGATGACAATGGTTATGTATTCATGGGAGATCTTGGTAATCTCATCATGAAGAAACAACCAGACTTTGACCCAAGAAACTACGGTTTCTATCAGTTGACACCTTTAGTAAAATCAATGAATATGTTTGAAATCGACGAGCGAAGAATTCCCAATTCTAACGTAAAACACGTCTTTGTGAGAAACAAGACGAATGATCAGTAAAAACCTCGTATTGGTGAGCCAATCACCACGTCGTAGAGAGCTTATGTCTCTTTTACGAGTTCCGTTTAAAACAGCGAGTCCAGTTGGGGATGAAATCCTGGATGCTTCTGTATCGGTTTATGAACAGATTGAATGCATCGCAAGAGACAAAGCTTTGTCGGTGTTACCAGATTATAAAGACAGTGTTTTAGTGGGCGCAGATACAGTGATTGTATTCAATGGTGAAATCCTAGGGAAACCAAAAGATGAAGCCGATGCAATTCGTATGTTGACGCTACTATCCAATCAAACACACGAAGTTATTACGGGTGTGTGTATTGCTACTAAGGACCAACAAGAAGTCTTTTCTGTGAAAAGTAAAGTTAAGTTTTATCCCTTAACAGAAGCAGAAATTCTTGATTATGTTGCGACCAAAGAACCACTAGATCGTGCGGGTGCTTACAGCATTCAAGGTGGAGCAGCCTTATTTATTGAGTATGTTGATGGTGACCACTTTGCCATCATGGGCCTTCCTATCGGGAGAGTCTATCAATCATTAATGAAAAAAGAGTGGTGAGCACGTTGATTCATTCAATGTGCTTTTTTAAAAAAAATATAAGCGAAAGGGAACACAATGCAAAAAGACAAATTCGAAATTAAAATGCTGACAAGTGAGCACTTAGCCCAGTTCAATGAACTGTTGCGCTATGTATTCCAGATAACTGAAGATGACTTAACGAGCAGTGGATATGAAGATGAAGATGAAATCGTGCGCGCAAAACGCCCCATCCTAACGAAAGCTGATGTTATTGGATGGTTCGATGGCGATGATCTTATTTCTCAAATTGCTGTGTATCCTTTTGAGGCCAATGTTCACGGAACCATCTTTAAGATGGGCGGTGTTACCGGAGTCGGAACCTATCCAGAATACGCAAACATGGGACTCATCAGTGGCTTGATTTTAAAAGCACTCGAGCTTATGAGAGAGAACGGTCAATACATATCATATCTCTATCCATACAGTGTTCCGTTCTACCGTCATAAGGGATGGGAAATTATTTCAGATAAGATGAGCTATGAACTCAAGGATACTCAACTCCCTAAACCGATTGAAGTGAAGGGACACGTTGAGCGACTTGAAATTGATGATCCAGATATTTATGAATTGTATGAAAACTTTGCCCGCAGTACGCATGGAGCCATGCTTAGGGACGAATTAGCCTGGGATGAATATTGGCGCTGGGAAAATGAATTTGATCGCTTTGCGGCTGTTTATTACGATGAGTTTGATAAGCCAACGGGCCTATGTTTCTACTGGATTTCAGAAGAAGTATTCAACGTCAAAGAAATGGTATTCCTCAATCAAGAAGCACGCAATGGTCTTTGGAACTTTATCTCAGCTCACTTCTCAATGGTAGAAACTGTGAAAGGAAATAACTTTGCCGGTGATCCAATTTCATTCTTATTGGAGGACAGCGATATCGTTGAGACCATCCAACCCTACTACATGGCAAGAATCGTGGATGTGAAGGAGTTTCTCAGTCTTTATCCCTTTGATTCAATGAGTGATCCGATTCACATCACCGTGAAGGATTCGGTTGCTGAGTGGAATAATAAATCATTCTACCTAGAGTGGGTTGATGATCATGTTGAGGTGAGTGAATCATCTGAAGGACCCGGTGTTGAAATGGACATTGGTACACTTAGTACTCTTATGATGGGATACAAGAGTGTTCCCTATCTTGTGAGAATTGGACGAATCAGTGGCGACATGAAAGCCATGCGTATTCTAAGCAAGGCAGTCGTTCTTGATAAAGCTTATTTCTCTGATTATTTCTAGCATAAAAAAATAGCCAGTTCATCGCGAACTGGCTTTAACTTTATCTAGAGTACTTCTATTTGATTTGAACGTAACACTTCAAGTGCTGCGATGTGTTTTTCAGGGGTTAATCCTGCACAGCATTTAGAATCTGTTATGATCGGTAATTCGGGTCTTTGTGACTTAAGGATCAGTGCATTTGAAACAACACAGATATCAGTACAAATACCAACGATTTCTACTTGCTCAATATCACTTGCGACAAAGTCTTTGATGTTCGCAACACCAAAGGCTTCTTTATCAATGATGAGGGAACCATCAGTATCAATGCCATCAGTTACTTGCCATCCCCAGCTGTCTTTAAGGCAGTGAAGGATTGGTAAGTTACGTCCTTCTTGGGAACTGAGATATGTTTCTTCATAATGCGTATCACGCGTGAAGACAACAGGATGTCCTGCATTACGGTATTCCTTAATTTTTGCTTCCATAAATGGGAACAGTAATTGTGCTTCGGGTGTTCCTAAAGTACCGGATACAAAATCATTTTGGTAATCAACTACAAACAACATTTTTTTCATGAATAATTCCTTCTTTCTTAGATATAGGCTATCACAGATTTAATAGAATTGCATCTTACTTCAGTCTATTGAGAATATCGACAATGGCTTGAATGCGCTCATGATTGAGTTTCTTAATTCGAATACAACTCTTGCCCATTGCGGATTTTTGCGAATATTGATTCAAGGTGTTTATAGTACTCTGGGTCAGTATCCCATAAATAAGCATAAATATTCACTGACTTCTCATACTTCTTAAGGGCGATGAGAGGGTAATCACTTGGGACTAAATCAGACCCTTCTGGATACTGAATCCATCCTATACCATGAAACTTTCCGAGGCTAAAGTCTTGTCCGACCTCACCCACTTCATGAGTAATTAAATTTTGTATTTGTTTATTAATTTCTTCGATCATATGAACCTCCATTATTAGATGAAGAATACCATATATAAGGTTAAGAACCTGTTCTTTTGACTGATTAATAAATGGTATAATAGGAACAGGTGATAAGGATGTCAATTGAATACAAGTTTAAGTACCAACACTATAATGGTGCTGATATTTATGAATCAAGTGATGGTAAGAAAATAATAAAATATGATGATCTATACTTCGATACCATGGGAGAGGTTAGTGATTATATCCAAATGCCAGGGAGTCCAAAGATTCAAAGGCGATCAAATAAACCACCACGAGTTACAACCATTGTGGTTCCAAAGGAATAATAAAAACGAACTCCCTCAATAATAATCGTGTGAAAATCACCATTTTCATCACGACACTGTACTACTATGAATAGTACAGTTATAATTTAGATGCAAGGAGTGATAAAATGAACACAAGAACAAAGAAACACATTTACGCATCAATACCATTCCTAATCGCTGTATTATTCTTAGGAGTATCAGCATTGATTGGTACATCGATAGATTCGAATGGTATGTTGATTGAAAAGGGATTCTTCCTGATTCTACTAGCATATCTCATGATCGCTGCTGGCGTCGTGTCGAATGTATGGGTATATTTGAAGTCCCAAAAGACTGAACAACACATTTAATCATGTGTTGTTTTTTGTGATGGGTCAAGTGTAAGGTCTGAATAGGTTGGTATAAATAAAATTAACTTTGGTTTGTGATTACTCACCACTAATAAGAGTAGACAAGAAGCTTTAAATAAAATACTGAAAGCAATTCAAATATT
>JAAYNU010000127.1 GCA_012520695.1 Erysipelothrix sp. | reverse complement strand
GGCTTCCTTCAGACAAAGTTGTCGCCAACAATGCCCTTGCTTACAGCTTACCTTCCGAAATCATTAGTGAGGTGGTAGGGTATCTTTCAACCCATCGGCTTGGTAACATGCCCATCGAACAAAAGAAAACCCAGTTCAAACTGAGTTTTCGTTGCTTAACCAAAATCGATGAATTCACCATTCTCAATGTAGATGACGATTTCGCAAATGTTTGTAGCGTGGTCTCCTGCTCGCTCAATGTTTCTAAGCATACCAGAGATTTCAATAATGTTTGATGCAATTGTCTCTTGATCGTCCACAACACTAAGTAACAGTGCTCTGAAGATATGATCAAGATCATCATCTTTCAATGCCACTTCATACGCACGTTTCACATCTGGGTGTGAGAGTAGATCAATCGTGTCGCGAATATTGGACATCAACTGAATACTTAAATTATCAATACGCCCAAGTAAAGCGTCGTTGAGTTTGGGTACTTTAATAACAAATCGCGCAATGCTCTTTGCGTAATCTCCGATGCGCTCTAAATCATTCGCAATACGGATTCCCCCGATGAGTAACCTAAGGTCTTTCGCTAAGGGTTGAAGCAGCGTTAATATTTCTATGGCTTGAGTATGAATCATTGCTTCTGAGTGATTGATTTTCTCGTCATTCTCCATAATCGTTAATGCAGCATCTTTATCTTGCTCTCTTAAAGCTTTGAATGCACCATCGAGTGCACCATAAACACTTTCAGCCATATCAATTAATATGCTATTAAAATCAGCCATCCTACGTTCGATTGTATGCATTAACCAAACCTCCCTGTGATATAATCTTCTGTTCTTTGATCCTTAGGTGTATGAAATAAGGTGATTGTATCTTCATATTCTACTACTTCCCCACTTAAGAAGAAAGCAGTCTTGTCAGAAATACGTGCAGCTTGTTGCATCGAGTGAGTTACAATCACAATTGTGAAGTCTTTCTTCAACTCAACAATCAGTTCTTCAATCTTAGCTGTCGCAATTGGGTCAAGTGCCGACGTTGGCTCATCCATGAGGATGACCTCTGGCTCCAAAGCAATCGCACGAGCAATACAAAGACGTTGTTGCTGCCCACCCGAAAGAGCAAGCGCAGAACTATCAAGTCGATCCGCCACTTCCTCATACAGAGCAGCACGTTTCAATGATTTAACAACTATATCACTCAATACCTTTTTATCCTTAACACCTTGGCAACGGGGCCCATAAGCGATGTTATCGAAGATACTCATTGGAAATGGGTTCGGGTTTTGAAACACCATCCCTACACGGGTTCTTAGCGATACAACATCCGTCTTATGATCATAGATATCTTCATTATCAAACAGGATTTGTCCTTTAACGCATGTGTTAGGGATCAAATCATTCATCCGATTGAAACATCTGAGGAAACTTGATTTACCACAACCTGATGGTCCGATAAAGGCAATGACTTGACGTTGCATAATATCAAGAGAGACATTCTTTAAAGCTTGGTTGTCCCCATAAAATAAATTCAAATCTTTTATTGTGAATGCGTTCATGCTAATCCCAACTTTCTACGATAACGACGACTCAAAATCTTAATAACAATATTCAATATTAATACAATCACTAATATAACAATCGAAATAGCAGCAGCTAGTTCAAAGTTTGGTTGCTCATGCGCCATGACAGACCAAATATGAACCGCAAGCGTTGTCGCTCCCTGCCCTAGTTTTGGTGAATCATTAATAAAGGTTCCCATTGTATAAATTAAAGCAGCAGACTCACCAATGATACGAGATATCGATAAGAGTACCGCAGACATTATTCCAGGAATCGCTGAAGGCAACACGACCTTAAAAATTGTTTGTGTTTCATTCGCTCCTAATGATAATGATGAAAGCCGATAAGCTCGTGGTACCACCAATAAGGCTTCCTGAACGGAACGAATTACAATTGGAAGAAGCATAATTGCCATTGTAAGAGCACCCAATAGAATGGAAACACCTTCAATCTTAAACAATGCTGTTACTGGGAAAAGTACAATAATTCCCATCAAACCAAACACAATACTTGGAATACCCGCAAGCATCTCAATTGAAGCGCCAATCATACGATTGAATTTCGTATCATCAGCAAGTTCATTAAGATACACTGCAGCACCGACCCCTAGTGGTAAGGCAATTAATAAAGTAACGCCAATCAACATTAATGTAGAAATTATAGAGCCAAAGATACCACCACCCGGAGATTTATAGTAAATTGTCTCTAGATGTGTAGATTGATCCATCTGAGTT
Organism: Erysipelothrix sp.; assembly: GCA_012520695.1. GTDB lineage: Bacteria > Bacillota_I > Bacilli_A > Erysipelotrichales > Erysipelotrichaceae > Erysipelothrix. The sequence continues at coordinate 1,926 of JAAYNU010000127.1, read as the reverse complement.
TGAATCTCTGATGCATTTTGATTTAAAATCATTCCAAAGTCACCCGATGAAGTTGATATTCTCTCTAAAGTATCACCCAATTCCATCGGAGACGATACTCCGAAGTCCACACCTTGTGTAGCGATAGTAGCACTAGTAATACTTGATTCGGGGTCAATATACGTTAAGACAACTTGACGTTTTTTCTCATGTGATATTTGATCCTCAAACCCAATCCCATAACAGGTGCTGAATGACCCTTCAAAGCCTTCTGGCTTTACAAAATTCCCACAAGCAGCATCCACATTCACTAAGACGTTTTTAGACCAATAGTTTTGTGTCAACATTTCCTTTGATAGAGTCCCTTTTCCGGTTGAGATTACAAAACCGAAAACTAGGACAAGAATAATAATCGTAATACTTGAAGCAGCGTAGGACATTAAATCCATGAAGAAATCAGTTATTTTACGCTTTTTACTCATGTTCATGCCCTACCTTTCGCTTCACTTTATGAATAATAACATTGGATACTAGAATTAAAATGATCAATACAATCCCAACTGAGAAACGCACATCATAATCAACACCCGATGTTTCACTCAGCCCTGAGAGCATGGTAGAAGTCAGTGTTCGCGTGATATCAAAGGGATTCAATGTTGGTCCCATGGTTCTGTTGCCCGCAACCATGGATACCGCAGTCGCTTCACCGAGTGCGCGCGCAAGACCTAAGATCAATCCTGCGAAGATACCCGACTTAGCGGAAGACAATACAATCTTATAATTTGTCTGTGTCTTCGATGCCCCTAACGCAAGTGAAGCATGTTCTAAGTTTTTATCAACGGCTTCAATCGCAGTGATTGATAGAGATGCCATGGTTGGAAGAATCATGAATGCCAGTAAGATTACGACCGCCATAAATGATCGACCACCATAAGTAGATATATTAAATAACTGAGCAATACTATTAACCCACACAACAATAATACCTGAAGCAAATACCCCGTATACAACCGACGGAATTGCGGCAAGTAATTCAATGACTGTTTTCATAAATGAACCTAACCATTTCGGTGCCATTTTTACAATGAATAGAGCCGTTAATACCGCAACTGGAAATGACAATAGAACAGCAAAAAAAGATGACAGAAGTGTATTAATTACAATGAACAGAACGCCGTACACTCCCTTATCCCCTCGCCACTCAAGACCCGTTAGAAAGGAGAAAATTGATATTTGATCGGGTCCATAACTCGGTAAAAATACTGAAATACCTTTAATAAAGATAAAGCCAAAAATGAAGACAATCATTGAAGCAGCAATGAGCCCACAAATACGAAAGAGTCCTTTAAAAAGGACGTCTTTCAAATGTTTTGAATCTACCACGCAGTTTTAGTACCAGCAAAGTATTCGTTGAGTGTTGCTTTATCAACAGAATCAATTGATTCGTTATCAGCGTTCACTACAACAACGACTGCATCAAGGCAATATGAACCTGTTTCAAGAGCTGAGTCTACTGCTTCATCTGACTTAAACTCTCGTGATGCGAATCCAATATCAATTGTGTTTGCACCATCTTTTTCACCGCCAAGTGTCCGTTTGAATCCATCACCTGAACCTGTATGGTTTGGTTCGTATTTGAAATTACCAGCTAAGGGAATGAATGATTCCACAACTGCACTCAATGTCTTTTCAACGGATGTTGATCCACCTGTTTTAAGAACAAGATCACTGTTATCTGTTAATAAAATTGGGTGATTTGCAGCAAGGTCTTTCCATGCTTTACCTGTACTTAGGTCTGTAATTCCACCTTGTGAAAGAATAACTTGTTTTCCTTCAGTTGAATTGTTCATGTAATCCAATAATGCGAGAACGAGTTCTTCTTTACGATCTGAGTTGAAGTCCCCTTTTGCTCGTGTTACATATGAGAATGGTCTTGATAGTAAGTAT
>JAAYNU010000126.1 GCA_012520695.1 Erysipelothrix sp. | reverse complement strand
GGATGCAAACCACGTTACTGAATAGGACCAATAAATCCAGTCGATTGAGTAATGGAGTTTCATCATGATGAATAAGAAAATCTGTCTTAAGACTGTGAACGAGAACACCATGATGATCATCGGTACTAAGGTTGAACCTGAACCACGTAATGCACCTGATAATATAAAGGTGATTGCGAGAATTGGGTAGAATGGTAACATGATACGCAACATACGAACACCATAATTAATAACATTCACTTCTTTAGAGAAGATTGAGATGAGTTGTGGTGCAGCAAGATACGTTGGAATACCAAGGAGGATTAGAATCACGATGGTCATAACCATTGTAGCTTTAATTCCCTCCTTAACACGGTCTTTACGGCCCGCACCGAGGTTTTGTCCGGTAAAGGTTGTGATGGTGAGCGAAAATGTATTGGTTGGTAAGCCCATGATTGCGTTGAACTTATCAGCTGCGGTGAATCCTGCGACAGCTGAAGCTCCAAAGCCGTTGATATACGATTGAACAATCACATTTGAGAATGACACAACGGTTGATTGAATGGCCGTTGGAATTCCCAAACGAACAATCTCGCTCAGTTTCTCTAGATTTATTCTAAGATGTTTTAATTCGACTTTATATAAATCATCAATCTTCAGTAAGTGTCTAATCACAAGAATGGCCGATGTCGCTTGCGCGATCAAGGTCGCATACGCAACTCCCTCAATCCCCATCTTGAAGACAATCACAAACACTAGATCAAGTACTACATTAATAATGGAAGCAATGATTAAATAGATGAGCGGATTCTTTGAATCCCCCACTGCGCTCAAGATTCCAGATCCCGCATTATAAATAACGAGTCCTAAGACTCCCATGAAATATATTTTAAGATAAACAGATGCTTCGTTGAATATTTCAGTTGGGGTTCCAAGCCATCTTAATAAGATCGGTGACATGAATAATCCTACAAACGTTAATACGACTCCAGTAATGAGTGAGAACATGATAAATGTATGAATCGTTTCGTTTAGGTCCTTCTCTTTTTTACCCCCGAAGTAACGAGAGACTAAAATCCCCGCTCCTGTGGAAATCCCCATGAAGAATCCAATAATAAGACCACTCAGTGGATTGGATGCCCCTACTGCCGCAAGAGCATTCTCCCCTACGTAATTCCCTACAACTAAAGAATCGACTGTGTTGTAGAGTTGTTGGAAGAGATTTCCTATTAAGAGTGGAATTGAAAATAATATAATTTCTTTCCAGATATTTCCCTGTGTCATTGATCGCTGCTTTGTTTTCATATGTGTCCCCTATATAAAAAAAACGGCACTCAGGCCGTTTTACTCTGCTTTGCTTGGCTTAATTTCGAAATATTCTTTAAATGATGCATTTCTTGAAAAGTTCTTCCAAGATACCAAAATATGAAGCGTTAAATCTTCTTCATCGGATTTTCCAACTAATCTGAATCCTGATTGATATTCTTGATCAGTTCGGGATTGATTTGGAATTAAGTGGTAAACACCTTCGTTTAAAATACCTGAATTAGGCATCATTTTATCTTCATGATAAGCATCATCATTTTCTAAGACTAAGATTTCTACGTCATACATCGCAACGCGTGCGTTGTCGAGAATGACAGTATATTCAAATCCACCTGTTTCAAGGGGTGCGATTGCTGCCTTAATCGAAAAGTTAGATGAACTTTTCTGATACTTGTTTTGATCTAAAATCGAACTCCAGTACGATTTATAGAGTTTGACCTTTTCTTCGTACAAGGCTGCACTGTTTGATGTACATCCTTGAAGTACTAGAAGAACAAGGACCAATAATCCAATTTTTTTCATAGATTCACCTTCTTTTAAACGTGGTTTATTACGAAATATGTTTTCTTTCCGCGACGAATCAGAGTAATATGCTGATCCATAGCATCTTCTTTACGTAATTCAAACTCTAGATCATTAACGACTTTGCCGTTGACCGAAACAGAATTCGAAGTAATTAACTGACGTGCTTCTCGTTTAGACGGGAATACTTTAAGATCTACGAGCACATCTACTATATTACCATCATTCGCAAGGTCAAGTTGTGAAGAATCTTTGAAAACACTTCTAACTTCCTCAGCACTGAGTGATGCAACATCACCTGAAAATAGTGCTTTGGTCATGCGTTGTGCTT
>JAAYNU010000125.1 GCA_012520695.1 Erysipelothrix sp. | reverse complement strand
TACGATAAAACCGATGAGTATACATAAAATCATTATTTTAGAATTTATTAAGCGTGAAAGAATTAGTGTCACAATAATCTTTAATGTGTAAAACGGCATCAGGGAAACAATGATGACGGACCAGATTACAGGCACATTGATTCAACCATTTTTTCAAATTTAGCGGGTCCGATCCCTTTTACATTCATAATGTCTTCAAGTGTTTGGAAAAGTCCGATAGTTTCCCTGTATTCGATGATGGTAAGGGCCGTCTTCTCTCCTACGCCTTTTAACTGTGTCAGTTCTTCAAGTGTGGATGTGTTTATTGAAATGCACGCTGTTTCTGTTTTAATCGGTATGTTTAAAACATCTTTATGGGCGAGTATCTTATTCATGTTTAGTTTTGTGTAATCAATATCATCTTTGAGTTCAATGAGGTTTAGGGCTGATTCAATTGTGGTGTAGGGATCAAGTTTTAGGGGTGTTTCCTGATCCTTATAAATTATAAGGACATCAATTGAATCGTTGTATTCTTTGATGCGATAGGGTTTCAGGCTGAAACCGATTAAGAACAGAACAGATATAAATAGTGTTGATAATAAAAAAAGTCGTTTCATCGCTACCCCCTTACCTTTAAGTAAGCAGTAGTTCTGAAACGACCTTATTATTTAATGTCTAAAATTTTAACTTTGTATGGTTCTTCAACATTCACTTCAACTGTGTCACCGATTTTAGCTTCAAGCATTGCTTGTACTAAAGGTGATACGTTTGATAGTTTTCCTTTGTCTGGGTCTGCTTCTACAGATCCAACAATTGAGAACGTCATTTCTTCATCCATTTCTAAATCCATAATTTTAACGGTTGCACCTAAACCAACGTTTTTGTGCTTAGTCTTTTTGGACTCATCAATTAATTCGACTTTCATTAAAGTTGCTTCTAGTTCGCGAATACGAGCTTCCACACGTGCTTGACGATCACGCGCTGTATCGTAGTCAGCGTTCTCAGACAAGTCACCTTGTGCACGAGCTGCTTTAAGGTCCTCGATTATATCCGGACGCTCAACCTCGATTAATTGACGAAGTTCTCTGTTTAACTCATCTAAACCCGCTTGGGTTACTGGGATTCTTTCACTCATTTTATCACTCACTCCTTGGTTTTGATTATACCATAACTCCACTGATGATACTACTAATTTTAGTTACCAATAAATCGATGGCAACTGTGTTATGAGCACCTTCTGGGATTATGATATCTGCATATCGTTTTGATGGCTCGACAAATTGTTCGTGCATTATACGAACAGTTGTAAGATACTGATCAATAACGTGTTCTAAACTACGACCGCGCTTATTCACATCGCGCTTAAGTCGGCGAATGAATCGAATATCAGCTTCCGCATCTACGAATACCTTAATATCGAGTAAATCACGTAAGTCTTCATTATCGAGGGTCATAAGACCTTCTAATACAATAACGTCACATGCTTCTATATGCTCAGTATAATCACTGCGCGTATGATTCATAAAGTCATAGACTGGTTTTGAAATTGACTTGCGATCC
>JAAYNU010000124.1 GCA_012520695.1 Erysipelothrix sp. | reverse complement strand
GGTTTATAGTCATCGCATACTTCCGCAACCAATAGAATCATATCCACTTCCTCTAAATCCTCAACCGAAACATCATCAGACAAAGTCAAAACATCATCCATTGAATGCGATATCTTATCAATGTACGCAAGTGTTTCAGTATCACCAGCTAACTCCATTCTCATGCGAATAATTGCCAAGTTATTTTTTTGTTCATGGGAAAGATAAGAATGCAGTCTCTTGAAGGAAAGTGTATCCTCTTCTTCAGTCGACTCTACCACTTCATCCTTTTTCATGAATAAGGCTACATAGATATTATTTAAGGCCAATACCGCAATGAGAATAAAGAATAAGTTTTTGAAAGGAACTAAGGCGCTTACCTTAGCCAAACTATCTACAGCCACATAAAGACGGCCTCCTTGATAAAAAGAAGAGGCCAAATCAGGACGAAACAGTGCAATATTCCGAAAAGAATCAAAGTATTGGTCCACCATTAATAGAACCAATACGGACACCAAAAGAGTAAAGACAATCAATCGCTTCCAACTTATTTTTCCCATAAAAAGTACCCTTTCCCACGAATATTCATTAAGAAATCTTTTCCACTCACATCATTTAATTGTTTTCTTAAGCGAGCAATATGAACCCTTAAGACCGAAGAAAATGGATCAAATGAATCATCATATACATGTTCCGCAATCATCTCCGAAGAAACGACTTCAGGATGACGCAACATAATGCACTCAAGGATATCAAATTCCTTGGGCTTCAGTTCCAATGGAACACCCTCATAGCTTACATTGCGACTCAAAGGATTCATGGATAAGCCACAGACATTAAGAATCGACTCCGCCTTACCATAACTTCTACGAATTAGAGCATGAAGACGAGAGTGTAATTCGGCTATTTCAAAGGGTTTGGTGAGGTAATCATCCGCTCCCAAGTCAAGCCCCAACATTCTCTCTTTCAATGCACCACGCGCACTCAAAATGATGATAGGGACAACTACGCCCTCCATCCTCAATGTCTTTAGGATATCAATCCCGTCTTTAGAAGGAAGATTCAAATCAAGCACAATCGCATCATACTCATTTGTGATCGCCATGACCTCGCCTTCAAGTCCATCGTGACACGCATCAATCTGAAAATCACTCAGACCCAAACGCATCGACTTCACTAAATCCTTATTATCTTCAATTATTAAGAGTCTCATAAAAACACCACCTACTTAAATTATACCGTAGATGGTGTTAATTAGATGTTAATTGTTAACCGAAAATTTCAGACTGCTTACGAAGTGCAGTTGGCGTATCAGCCAAACCACCCTTACCTGTTTCTCTAAACTTAGAAGGTAGTTCAAGACCTACTTTATACATTGTCTCAATGACCTCATCAACAGGGATTCGACTTCTAATTCCCGCAAGCGCAAGGTCCGCTGAAACTAACGCTTGTGATGCACCCAAAGCATTGCGCTTAACACACGGTACTTCCACAAGACCCGCTACTGGATCACAAATAAGTCCCAGCATATTTTTAATTGTCATTCCACACGCTTCCACCGCCATTTCAACACTACCACCCATATAGTCCACTACAGCAGCCGCACACATTGCACTGGCACTACCAATCTCTGCTTGGCATCCACCCTCCGCACCACTGATCGATGCATTGTTCGCAATTACGTATCCAATGCCACCCGCCACAAAGAGAAAGCGTATTTGTTCCTCAATAGACAAGTTGCGCTCTTCAACAAGTGCCATCAATACACCCGGTAATACCCCAGCGCTTCCCGCAGTAGGCGTAGCGCAAATAATTCCCATTGATGCATTAATTTCATTAGTCGCAATCGCATTACGACTCGCCTTCGCAACCAGTGACCCAACAAGCGGTTCATGATGCTTTAAGTACTCATTCATTTTCTGAGCATCGCCACCACTGAGACCCGTAGAAGAGTGAACACCTTCAATTCCCTGTAATACACTCATGCGCATGACCTCAAGTTGCGATGCCATAGTCTTCCACACAAATTCATAGGATTCTCCTGAATTAAACATCTCATAGTGAATGATGGCTTCTGACAATGAATCATACTCTTTTGAATAAGCAATTAAATCAACCATTGAATTAATCATGCGATGCACCTCCCAGTTGCTTTGGTATATAGATAACGCGATCTACATTATCAAGTGCTTCAATCTCTTTAAGTGATGCACTCAGTGTTTCCTGATCCAACTCAATGATCATACTTGCTGAACCACCCTTCGCAACGCGATCTACTTTCATCGTTGCGATATTGATAGATAAATCACTCAGAATCGTTGCTACCTTCGCAATCATGCCTGAAGTATCTTTATGTAGAATTAATAAGTTTGGAACACCACCATCCATGAGAAGCTTAATATCATTAATCATAGTAATTTGAATATTCCCACCACCTATGGATATAGCTTCCACAACCATCTTCACATCATCTTTGGTATACATGATGATACGAACAGTATTGGGATGTTCAACCTCATCAGCCAGTGGAATAAACTTCATATCAATGTCCTTCTCCAACGCCATTAATAATGAACTTGGAATACGACTATCATCGGTCTTAAGTCCTAGGATTCCTGCTGCCAAAGCGACATCGGTTCCGTGTCCTTTATAGGTATCCGCAAATGATCCAAATAAATAAAACAGAACACGAGTTGGTTCTGAATTAAGGATTGCTCGTGCGACATTCCCGATACGTACAGCACCCGCTGTGTGAGAACTACTTGGTCCAACCATAACGGGACCGATAATATCAAATATGGATGCGAATTTTTTCTTCATTAAATCCTCCTACAATTACCACTTATCTATGTACTACTCTACACATAACAACCTTCTAGTTCAAGAGATTATATATCTAAGAAAGAAAAAACTACAGATGAATTCCTGTAGTTTAAACAATACTCAATTCTTTCCTAATCACAATCTTATACCACACAACCATGATTACTCCCTTAAAAACAGAAGTAATACTAATGGACCACCAAATACCCGAAAGACCCAAGTAAGGCGTCAATAGCATTGCGAGCGGAATACGAAGTGATGAAAACACAATGGACACAATTGGAGGAGCATATGTTTTACCCAAACCATTAAACGCTCCAACACTCAACATCTCAAAACACATGAAGACCTGCGAGAACGCAATCGCAACCATATACCCAACTCCCATATCAATAACTTC
>JAAYNU010000008.1 GCA_012520695.1 Erysipelothrix sp. | reverse complement strand
TTTTTTAGAAAGTCATTTTCCTTTTCGGCTTCAGCGAGTTTTTGTTTGAGTTTACGATTCTCTTCCATTAACTCTAGTTCACTCATTGCTTCAGGTGTTGCTTGGCATTCTTTGCGGTATCAGTTATTAATGGACGCGGTTGATACACCATATTCAGAGGCAAGGCTTGCAATGGTACGTCCATCTTGGATATTAGCTATAACGATTTTCTTCTTCATTTCTGTACTGTAACGTTTCATATGTTTTCTCCTGTTTCTTCCATTGTACTGGATTATACACAGGTGTTACAAATTCACTATACCATTACACTCGCAATCATGGTAACATGAACTATATTGATGAAATCTCGCGTGTAAAGAAGAAAATGAAGAACCTTCAACAAAAAATAACTGAAAATACTAAATTTGTGATTGTATGTTAGTCAAATAATAAATAATCATAATAAATATTGGGTTTTTTTAAGTTAATATGAATCTAAAACGAAAATCATAACATATAATTGATTTATATTCGAAGCGTAAAAACTAGTCAATCAAGTTGAAAATAACTTTAAAATAGGAGGAACAAATGAATTCAATAAACGCAATTATCATGGCAGCTGGAATGTCTAGCCGCTTCGCACCATTATCATATGAAATACCAAAGGGACTTTTAAAAGTGAAAAATGAAGTTTTAATAGAAAGACAAATTAAACAACTTCAAGAAAAAGGAATTAATGATATCACAGTTGTGACTGGATATAAGGCCAGTAAATTTGAATACCTTAAAGATCAATTCGGTGTTGAACTTGTTTATAATAAAGATTATTTTAGATATAACAATACGTCATCTTTGATGTTGGTATTGGATAAATTGAAAAACACATATATATGTTCATCGGATAATTACTTTGAAGAAAATCTATTTAATTCTAGTGAAATTGAGTCGTATTATTATGTTCAAGAAGCACATGGAATAAGTGATGAATATTTTGTGAAAACAGATGAAGAAGGAACAATTACTGATATTACTTTTGATGAAGGTATTTATTATATGATTGGACATGCTTATTTTAACGAAGAGACATCAACCACTTTCAAAGAAATATTAACACATGAATATGCTCGTGAAGATGTTAAAGAAATGCTGTGGGAAAAGCTCTACTTAGAATTTATCGAATCGATCAAGCTTAAAATTAGAATTGATGAAAACAAATCAATCTTTGAGTTTGATAATTTCAATGAATTACGTTCTTTTGACAATTATTATGTAAACTATCCAGAAAACGAAATGCTCAATAACATTTCAAATTATTTTCAAGTTCCGGTATCCGAGATTGTCAATATAAAAGAACTTAAAGAAGGTCTTACTAACCTTTCATTCAAATTTGATATAGGAAATAAATCTTATGTTTACAGACATCCAGGAGAAGGCACAGAAAAAATCATTAGCCGCGATGCTGAGAGATTTGCACAAGAACAAGCCAGAGCATTAAAAATTGATAAATCCTTTGTTTATATGGATAAAGAAAAAGGTTATAAAATTTCTCACTATATCAAGGATTGTAGAATTTTAAATTATCATTCTGAAGATGATTTGAAAGTTGCAATGAAGCAAATAAAGAGACTTCATGATGCTAAAATTAAGAGTGAATTTGATTCTAACTTATGGAATAAGACCTTAGAAATGCTTCAAGAAGTTAGTGAATCAATCCGATCTAACTATAACAATTTTGATGAGCTTTACGATAAAATGGAATCCATATACAAAAGTACCGAAGATTTTCTAAAGGAAAAATACTTGTGCCACTGTGATTTCTTCAACACAAATATTTTATTCAAAGATAAAGAATCATATATAATTGATTGGGAATATGCGGGCAACGATGACCCCGCTGCTGATTTAGGTATTTTTGTTGCCAGTTCGGATATGACAGTAGAGCAAGCACTGAAATTGTTGGAAATTTATGAAGGAACAGAAATGGAAGAAAGTAAATATACACACTTTGTTTCTTATTATGCAATAGCATCTTATTATTGCTTCATTTGGGCATTATATCAACAATCGAAAGATCAAAACCCTGGTTCCATGCTAGATACTTGGTATGAAAGCACTTTGGTTTATTCAAGTATTGTATAAAATAAATATTAGGCATAGTTTATTAGGGATACCGGCCTTTTAATGATCATAAATGACTTTTATTTTGTGATGAGCATTTTGACGTATATGTTATTATCAATTAAAGTAGGACTTCATCGCATTCAGACGAAATGGTAGGGCACTCACTGAAGAATTTCGAAAGCAGATCATTATTCTATTTTAAATTGTATAAAAAATTAGAAATTCTATGAGATATAATTTAGAAGCAGTCACAATTCTTCGTTGCATTAATCATTATCAATCTAGTGGTTCTATTAAAGAGGATGATTGCTGTGTACTTGAATAAAGAAAAGGTTAATGAAAATTCGCAACCATGCGAAGACATATTGGTTTGAAACGCCTAATTAGAAGTATGTGATCAAGAAAAATCCAATATCTGTACTTTTAGATAACTGACAATACTGATATTATTTCTCATAGCACCGGCTCTATTGTATAGATCAAACTGGTATTTAAAACCTTCGATAGAGTCAATCATGATTTATCATTTACATGATTATTTCGATAAAGTATGCACAAAAGACAATCAAAATAGAGATTGAAGAAAATCGACTTTTTAATATTTTAAAGATATTATTGCTTTGGTGAGTGAATCAATCATTGATTTTGAATCAGTAATTAATTCATACAAAGCCAAACACATTCATACCATCAATGATAGAGATGCAGTCTACGCCTATGTAGGACAAGAAAAGAATGAGATATTAGAATCATTAGATAAAATTGATACTTTATTTGTCGTTGATGGGCATCATCGCTTAGCTTCGACACAATATACGAAGAATAAACAGAATTGTCTTTGTGCTATTATGAATATTCAGAGTTTGAAGATTCAATCAATTACACGAGTAATGAATCAGAGTTTAAAACCATTTGATGAGTGTATTGAATATCTCATTAAAGAGGGGCACACTATCCAAAGTGGAAGAGAAGCTCTGGAAGGACACGTACTTATTGAGTACAATGGTGTGTCTGTCTTAGTTGAACTTTTAGACCAATTTTCAAATTACGATACCTATCTACTTCATACACAGATTATTTCTCAAGCTTTTGGTGAGTATAATTCAAACAACCTACGATATGAGATGTCTGATTATATCGCAAAGCCAGGCG
>JAAYNU010000265.1 GCA_012520695.1 Erysipelothrix sp. | reverse complement strand
GTATAATAATAAAGCGCCCTTAGATTTTCTCCCGATCCAGCCATTCCACCGCTAATGTAACCATCCAAGTCGTTCTCTTCTAAAAAGTTTTTGGCAACTTCCATAAACTCAAAATTAGTTTTGCCAACCTCTTTTGTAGATAAACCAATATCCAGATCAATCTGAATTCCTGCCTCAACATTAACGATATTCAAGTGACGAGACTTCTCACGAGACCACCAATTATGCGTATTAAATAAGAGCGACGTAATAATCACTGCAAATAGTATCGTTAATAAGTAGTTAAGTTTTCTCATATGAATTACTCCTTATAAATATGGTAGGATGGAAGAACGTTTAATCAATTACTGACCCATTGCTGCGACGTATGGATAATCTTTCAATAACAGATCGCTGAGTTTTGCTGTGTTAGTCCTAACCCCAATATAACATCCGCTGGCATGATCAATTGCGATTCCACCGCCTCTTTGCCTTACTGTAGCGGTAAAACATCCATCTACATTAGCGGTACCCTTATTTCTTCCTATGCCAGGTCCATTATCCGTAGACTTAAAATGTGCATATGTGGTTGCTTTAGTGCCATTAATCGGTACCAGTCCGCTCGATGCGCTTGCTGATACATTATGTGTCAATACGAATAATACTGCTAAAGTGAGTGTAAATAAACTAAAACCTTTAAGTAATTTGTTTTTCATTATTGTTCTTGTATGATACCTATGTCCCTTGTTTACAGAATCATACGCTCCTTTTCTAATTTGATATAATACATATAGAACCGTTCATTTAATTTTTTGTATGGCACAGTCCATTGTAAGGAGAGTAATGCCTTGGTCCTATTTATTTGTTAATAGTTGGATAGGTCTGCGTACCTTCATGTCAAGCAAGAATACGAGAATAGATCACCAAGGCTAGACAAGGTTCTAGAAAGGTGGTCTTTTCTTATGACCAATTACGTTGGAATCGACATTGCAAAATATTTTCATGTTGCAACAGTAATTGATTCCACCGGTAAAAAAATTACCGGTCCATTTAAGTTTGATAACTCAAGAGAAGGTTTTGATCTCTTGGTTACCAAACTAGAGTTACTCGAAAAGAGTGAACTCGTTATAGGTATTGAGTCAACAGCTCATTACCATCAAAATCTACTGCATTTCTTTATCAGCAATAACTATGCAGTCGAACTGATTAACCCTCTTTTAACTAAGAGATTTAGAGGCATCAATATACGGGATGTAAAGAATGATAATGTTGATTCTGAATCAATCGCACTATTCATGCTTTTCAACTCGAAAGATGACTATAACTTTCATTCAACTTACTTAGATGATTTAAATCATCTTTGTAAAGAGAGAGCTGATTTCAAGAAGAAGCACACGAGAAGCAAAATAAGGCTCACGGCAACCCTTGATAAAGTATTTCCTGAACTCAAGCCTTGCATTGGATCAACTCTAATTACTAGAGGGTTTTTAACACTTCTAAGTGAAATTAGTACTGCCAATGAGTTTGCAAATACGAGAATTGATAGAATTTATAACTTGGTAAATAAAGACAGGAATTTTTTCTCGTTGGCTAGAGTTGAGGAGATTAAATCCTTGGCGAAAAAATCAATAGGATTTCATAATGAATCATTATCTCTGACAGTTAAACTAATAGTAAACGAAATATTTCATTATGGAAATGCAATAACTTTGCTTGAAAATAAAATAATCGAAATAATGGAGAAAATGAATTCTCCAATCATGAAATTACCTGGTATGGGTTATATTCAAGCAGCAAGTATATTGTCAGTAATTGGAGACATTGATAGATTCGACAAACCAAATCAACTGGTTGCCTACGCCGGCCTAGACCCAAAAGTAAGGCAATCTGGTCAATTTACTGCAAACACTACACGAATGTCAAAACGTGGTAATGCTTTGCTAAGAAGTGCTGCAGTATGGTCAGCTCATAATATGACACGAAATTCACTAACCATGAATGAATTTTATCAAATGAAAAGGAACCAAAATAAATCGCATTACAATGCACTTGGGCACTGTGCTAAAAAACTGCTTCATTACATTTTTTATATATTGAAGAATCCTGATAAAGAATTCGTAATATATTGATCTAAGAATTTGAAATTCACAAATACTCGTAAATCGTGTGTTTTTGCTGTGTCTAATTTATTTATTCTAATTACTTGACAAGATCATAGTTGGTCTCCT
>JAAYNU010000123.1 GCA_012520695.1 Erysipelothrix sp. | reverse complement strand
TTAAATACGTTGATACTACCGATACAACATTAGAACAGCTCGATGACAAGAAGGTAATCCTTCACAGATACCTAATGTATAAGTAGTTTAGTTGAACACCAAAATTTCGATTGGTGTTCTTTTCTTTATCAAAATTCTAGAGCTTTTGCATGATTTGCAAAAAAAAGTAGTGACTTTATCTATAAGCTTTGGTATAATCTCTACTAGTATAGGTCCTTTAAGTTACGACAGAGAGCGTAGCAAGGGTAATGCGTCACAATTTTTTAGGCGCATGCACTCCTTGAATTTAAAGGCATCTTCGGGTGTCTTTTTATTTTGACCATACAAGAGGAGAGAAAATGAAAAACAATTTATCAGTACAGATTCACGAAAAGCCAGCGAAGAAAAGTACCTGGGCAATCTTAAGTATCCAACACGTCTTTGCGATGTTTGGAGCAACAATCTTAGTTCCGATTCTTACAGGTCTGGATGTAGGGGTATCACTTGTAGCAAGTGGAATTGGTACATTAATCTATATCGCATTAACACGAGCAAAGGTTCCAGTTTATCTTGGATCAAGTTTCGCTTATATATCATCTATCGCTACAGTTTCAGTCGCGACAGGGAATCATCAAAGTGCTTATGTAGGATTGATGGCAGTTGGTTTAATCTATGTTGTTGTTGCAACAATCATTCGATTCACAGGTTCAACTTGGATAAAGAAAATCTTGCCACCAGTTGTGGTTGGTCCCATGATTATCATTATTGGACTATCACTTGCACCTACAGCGGTTCAAGAAACAGGTCTTAAAGGAATTGCAATCTTACTTGAGCAAGGGAAGTATGTGGGAGTTAGTGGTGCTGCATGGAAAGTTCCATTAGTCTCATTTATTACATTTGCTTCTGTAGTACTTATTTCAATGAAGGCAAAAGGTTTCTTGAAAATCGTCCCTTTCTTAGTAGCAATCATAATTGGTTATGTTTCATCAGTATTCTTAGGTATTGTGGATATGTCAACTGTATTTGAAGGATATTCATTCTTCCAAATTCCAAACTTCACATTCCTTGGAACATATAAACTTGATTTCTCAGCAGTCATCGTCTTTGCACCACTTGCCCTAGTAACGATTGCGGAGCATATTGGTGATCACGTTGTATTGGGTGAAATTACTGGAAATGACTTCTTTGAAGAGCCAGGAATGCACCGAACAATTATGGGTGATGGAGTAGCAACGCTTGTATCAGCTGCTTTAGGTGGACCTGCAAATACAACTTACGGTGAAAATACGGGAGTCATTGCGATGACGGGTGTTGGATCAGTTTGGGTTATTGGATTAGCTGCAATCTTCGCAATCTGTCTTGGGTTCTTGGGTTACATCCAAGCACTCATCGCTAGTATTCCTTGGGCAGTCATTGGTGGTATGACAATCATTCTTTATGGTTTGATTGCTGCGAATGGTGTTAAGGTTCTAATTCAAGACCGCACTGATTTAGGTCAAATGAAAAACCTCGTAATTGTATCAACAATGCTCGTTGTTGGATTGGGAGGCGCAAGCATTCAATTGGGTGCTAACATCGCAATCTCTGGTATGAGTCTTGCCGCAATCTTTGGAATCATTTTAAATGGTGTTCTATCGTATCTTGAAAAATAAATACTAATTTATTTCCCCTCTTTTGTAGAGGGGATTTTTTTATTTGGGATTGATTTACAGTGAATTTCAGAAAACTTTCAGAAAAGGCTTGAAAATAGTTGCAGATAGTTTATAATCAAATTACAAAGGAGAGTCAATATGAAAAAAATATTAGGTTTATTAAGTGCATTGCTTGTATTAAGTGCTTGCGGCAGTAGTGATCAAGGCGGTGGATCAAAACTGATTCTGGGCATGAACTTTGATCTCTCCGGTGGGGGAGCGAGTTATGGACAGGCTGAATCTAAAGGGGCTAAGCTTGCTGTCAAACTTTACAATGAAAAGGGTGGTTTCAAAGGTGAGGATGTTGTAGTTAAAGAGTACGACAACCAGACGGTAGAAGCCGAGGCTTATCGTGTACAAACAGTGTTGGCGGACGAAGATCAAGTATTCGCAATCATCGGAGCAACCACATCGGGGACGTCTGTTTCAGCGAATAAGGCATCTGTAGAGTTCAAGGTACCTACAATTTCACCTTCAGCTACTGCTGATAAAGTAACAAACAATGGTAAGAAGGGTTATGAGTATGTTTATCGTGTCTGCTTTGCGGATTCATTCCAAGGGATTACGATGGCAAACTTTGCAAGTAACACGATGAATATTTCCAATGTCGCAATTATTGGTGATAGTTCACAAGACTATGCTAAAGGTCTTATGGAATACTTTACGGATCAATTTACTGCTAATGGGGGTAATGTAGTTGCTACAGAATACTATGTAAAGGGAGATAAAGACTTTGCATCAGTTCTAACTAAACTTAAGGGCGATAGTTCAATTGAAGCATTATTTATCCCAGGATATTATGATGAAGTAGGGTTGATCATTAAACAAGCGCGAGAACTTGGTATCACACTTCCAATCCTTGGTGTTGATGGTTTTGAGTCACCAGAACTCATGAACATTGCAGGCGCAGCAAATCTAAATGATGTGTATTACTCAAATCACTACTCTAATTCATTGGAGAGTGCTGAGCGTACAGCATTTGTGGATGCATATAAGGCTGAATACAATGGTGAAGAACCCAATGGTTTTGCGGCACTGGCTTTCGATGCTGCGAACCTAGCACTTGATGCATTAGATCGTGCGGGAGAACCGGATGCGGCTAAGGTCGATGCAGCAATCTTTGATACAAAGGACTTAAAAGGTGTTACTGGAGCAGTTAGTTTTGATGACTTGCACAATGCAGTTAAATCAGCAGTAGTTATTGAACTCGTTGATGGCGTTGATGCAAAAGCAACATTAATCAATCCATAGTACTAAGGGGATCTTCGGTATCCCCTTTTTTTAACACAAGGAGGAAATATATGGAGTCATTAATCCAGCAGTTAATCAATGGGCTGACGATTGGGAGTATCTATGCTTTGGTAGCACTTGGCTATACGATGGTATACGGCATCATTCGTTTGATTAACTTTGCACATGGGGAAATATACATGCTAGGGGCGTACATGACTTATGTCGCCATCAAATTTTTACATTTACCATTTTTACTCGCTTTAGTATTTGCGGTTATTGCGTGTTCGATCATCGGTTACATGATTGAACGAGTTGCTTATCGACCGCTACGAAAATCAAGCCGCATATCAGCTTTGATTTCAGCGATCGGTGTTTCAATCTTACTTCAAAATGTCGTTATCTATATCTTTGGAGCAGATGTGATTAGTTTTCCAGAAGTCACTTTACTTCCCAACTTCAATGTCGGGGGTGTACTGATTCGAGGTCATCAAATTCTG
>JAAYNU010000122.1 GCA_012520695.1 Erysipelothrix sp. | reverse complement strand
TTAACGGAGTTCTTCTAATGAAACATATACCAGTAATGTTAGAAGAAACACTGGACCTACTCAACATCCATAAGGATGGCATCTACATCGATGCTACCCTTGGAGGCGGCGGTCACAGTGAAGCAATCTTAAATCGTTTAGAAGGCGGCATGCTCCTTGGCTTTGATAAAGACATTGATGCAATTGAACGAACCAGTAAAAGACTCGAACCCTTCGGATCACAATTCCAGTGGGTTCACAGTTCCTATACAGCACTTATTAAGACGCTGAAGGAAAAAGATATTAATGAAGTGGATGGCGTATTGTTTGATCTTGGAGTGTCTTCACCACAATTTGATGATGCACACCGCGGCTTCAGTTATCGATTTGATGCCCGTCTCGATATGAGAATGGATCAATCACAAAGCTTAAGTGCTTATGAAGTTGTGAATACATACGAGCCTAAAGACTTAATTCGAGTCCTTCGTGAAAATGGCGAAGAACGCTATGCAAAACGCATTGTTGAATTAATCTTAGAAGCGCGTCCCGTTGAAACAACCTTTGAACTGGTTGATATCATCAAACGAGCTTATCCAAATAAAGAACTTAAAAAAGGACATCCCGCAAAGAAAGTATTCCAAGCACTGAGAATTGAAGTCAACAACGAATTTGAAGAAGCAAAAGATGCGATACGACAAGCTATTGAATCCATTAAAGTGGGTGGTAGGGTTGTTGTTATCACATTCCATTCTCTGGAAGACCGATTAGTAAAACAATTAATGAACGAATATGGAAAACCTAAAAAAGTGAATCCAAGAATACCGGAACTCACAGAAGAATCACTAGATTATAAGCTAATTACACGGGCACTTAAAGCAAGTAAAGATGAACTTGAATACAATAACCGTGCACACAGTGCAATAGTACGTGCTATAGAGAGGGTGAAGTAATATGGCAAAACGAGTAATCAAACAAACGAAAAGAAGATTTAAACCCAAAGGTTTCCTTGCGCTTTTGGCATTTATGACAGTATTGTTATCAGGATACTCAGCTATCTTTGCCCGATTGGACAATAACGCACTCTTAAAATCAATTCAAGACACTCAAAAAGAGATCAGTGTCGTGATTGTTGAAAACGAAAGTCTCAAAGTTGCGGTTCAAGAACTTCAAAACTACGCTCGCGTCGTATCCATTGCGAAGGAATCGGGACTTGAAAGTTTGGATAATACAATTACGGTAAGGCAAGGCGAATAATATGCGCCGCAATACCAATTATAAAGTCTTAATGGTATCAATAACGTTGTCTCTCTTATTTATAATAGTGGGAGCCAACGTTTTTATTGTGTCTATATTTGGCTATCATGTTAACTCAAAGACAAGTTTAAAAGAAAAAATCAATGGCATCCATCAAGTTGAGAATGAACTCCTCGCAAAGCGCGGTACCATTACGGATCGTAACGGTACAGTCTTAGCCCAAGATGTTCCTTCATTCACACTGTACGCAAGTCTAGATACAAGCCGATTGAATCCTGATAAATCACCAGCACACGTATTTGATAAAGAAACAACCGCAACTCAAATCTCAAGTATCATCAACTTATCATATGAAGAAACACTCGCAATCTTAAATTCAGATGCAAAACAGGTTGAGTTCGGTAATGCAGGGAAGTATCTATCTCTTGATCAAAAGAATAAACTCGTTGAAATGGAAATTCCTGGTTTAGGATTCTATGAAATTATCTCAAGAAACTATCCTCTTGCGCCATTTGCACCTAACATCCTTGGATTCTCTCGCTTTGATGAAGCAGGTAATATTCAAAAAGGGCAACTGGGCGTTGAATTACTCTATAACGATGAACTGACCGGTGTTAACGGATATGAAAGTTACCAAAAAGATGGTGATGGCTATATCCTTAAACAAATCGAAAGTCACATTGATGAACCCGAAGATGGTTCAAACATTAAGCTGACACTCGACCGAGGTATTCAAGAAACATTGGAAAATGCCATGGAAGGCATGTCCGATGATGAAAAAGTTAAAGCCAAAGAAGTTTGGGGTGCTGTTGTCGAGATTAAGACAGGCCGCATCTTAGGATGGGGAGAATATCCTGCCTTTGATCCCAATGATCCTAATACGAACTGGAACTCTCGTGGAGTACAATATAGTTTTGAACCGGGTTCCACAATGAAAACATTTACGATTGCTTCCGCAATTGATCAAGGTGTTTATGATGGACTTTCAACCTTTGATTCTGGTCCATTCCATGTGGGTCTTAAAGATGGTAAAGTCGTGCGCTTAAGTTCAAGTCAAAATGCTGTTCATACAATTACGAATGCGAATAACACAAACTACGGTCAGATGACCTATGATTATGGTTATGCTATGAGTTCCAACGTTATGATCGCTGAGATGATGAGTGGTCCACTTGATATTGAAAAATTCCATGAGAACTTATTACAACTTGGTTTCTTTAAACCGGTTAATATGGACCGCATTGTAGATGTATCGGGTGTTGATCTTTGGGATCATCCTTTAGACAAACTAACCAATGGTTTTGGACAAGGGAGTACCGTAACAATGCTTCAAATGATTCAAGCTTATTCAGCCATTTTTGGTAATGGAACAACGGTTAAGCCTTATATTATTGATGAAATCTTAAACCCTAATACGAATGAAGTCATTCATAAGGGACAAACTATTTATGGTAATAAAGTTTATAAAGAAACAACAGCTAAGCAAGTTCAAACGAATATGCGCGAAGTTGTTTCATTGGGATCTGGTATGCGATTTGATATTGATGAAGTTACGATGATTGGTAAAACAGGGACAGCACAATATGTTGCGCCGGGTGTAGCGGGGTATTCAGATACTGAATATATCTTCTCTTCCATTCTTGCGTTTCCATACGATGATCCTGAAGTAATGGTCTATACTGCGTATCGTGCGAATCTTGGGCACAGTATTAATGCTCAAGCAAACTACGTTAAGGATGTTCTTCGTAAAGTCATAAGTACTTATGATTTCCAAGAGGATAATCCTGGTTACATCGAACAAGCAACCCTGAATACGGTTAATAACTTTGTGAATATTGGAATTGATGAAGCGTATGAATCACTGCGTGGCAAAGGGTATCAACCCGTTGTTATTGGTGATGGTGCGCGTGTTATCAGTCAATATCCACTTGGTGGGTCTAAACTTCTCTCCAATGAGTTTGTATTGTTATATACTGGAGATAATGGTATTATAATGCCTGATATGAATGGCTGGTCGCTCAAACAAGTTCGAAACTTTATGGCGATTAGTAATCTACAATTTACATTGAATGGCACTGGATTTGTGCAACACCAATCACTCGCATCGGGTAGTATTATCACGCCTGAATC
Organism: Erysipelothrix sp.; assembly: GCA_012520695.1. Lineage (GTDB taxonomy): Bacteria > Bacillota_I > Bacilli_A > Erysipelotrichales > Erysipelotrichaceae > Erysipelothrix. The sequence goes on along the minus strand of JAAYNU010000122.1, from coordinate 9,387 downwards.
TGAAGTTGTGATTGACTTAGATTAGGAGTAATTATTATGACACTAGGTATCATAGGATTTGTATTATCATTAGGCTTATCATTCTTCGCTTACCCGCGTTTTATTGAACTGCTTCATAACAGTGATTTAAAACAACAGGTGAGTGAGTATGCACTGGATGAATTTAAGGACAAGAAACAAACGCCGACCTTTGGTGGGCTCATCTTTGTCTTGATTCCCATCGTTGTGAGTTTGGTCTTAAACGGAATTAAGTTCTCACAGGATTTATTGATGTTGATCTTTGTATTCGCATCATTCGCGCTTGTGGGTCTCGTGGATGACTATAAGATCGTTAAAGAGGGTAAAAATGACGGAATATCTCCGGCTGTTAAGATGGGTTCTCAACTCGTCTTGGCGCTTGTGTTCTATTTCATCTATCGTTACTATGGCGGTAATACAATTGTTTCTGTTCCGTTCATTAAGGACGGCATTGATATTGGATTCTTCTATATTCCCTTCGTGATGTTGATGCTATCAGGATCATCCAATGCGGTTAATCTAACCGATGGTATGGATGGACTTGCGGGTGGTACGACGCTGATTGCTCTTATTCCATTTGTATGGATTGCTTTACAAGCAGGGCGCCTTGATATTCTCATGTTTATTATGTGTGTCATCGGGGGACTTGCTGGTTTCTTAATTTATAATCATAAACCAGCTCAAATCTTCATGGGAGATGTTGGGAGTTTAGCACTGGGTGCTTTACTAGCAAGTATTTCAATTCTTTTATCAAAAGAACTACTGTTAGTTGTGATTGGTTTTGTGTTCGTTTTTGAAACGGTCACAGTAATCATGCAACGCATCAGTTGGAAAGTTCGTAAGAAACGTATCTTCCGATATACGCCAATTCATTACAGCTTTACGCTGGCGGGTTGGAAGGAACAAGATGTTGTGAATTTCTTCTATATCATGGGAGTCATTGTAATGGTCATTGGCCTTGCCTTGAATGCATGGGTATGAGAGCTTTAGTCATTGGTGCCGGAATATCCGGACTGGGTAGTGCTCGTTTATTAAATCATGAGTCGTATGAGGTTACTCTCGTTACGAATCGTGATTTTTCTTCACGTAAACTGTGCGAGGATGAGGGAATTAAGGTTGTACTAAATGATCGTGATCTCTCACTTGTTCAGGATTATGACATTGTGGTTAAGAGCCCGGGTATTCCTAATGATCATCCACTAGTATCGCAGTTTGATTACACAATGGATGAAATTGAGTTGGCGTCATTATTTACGTCAAAGCTTCATTATTACGCAATTTCTGGAACGAATGGAAAAACGACCACAGTAAGTTTACTTCACGCAATGTTATTGAAGAAAAATAATAATGCAATTCTTGCAGGTAATGTAGGAGCGTCTTTATCTGAAACAATCATTCATGATCGTAAGGAGAAAGATGTCGCTCTTGAGATTTCAGCTTTCCAAATGGAGAACATGCGCTCATTTGCTCCGGATATGTATGGTGTCTTGAACTTAACACCCGACCACTTAGACCGCTTTGAATCAGTGAATGAATATTATCAAGCGAAGTTAAGTATTTTGGACCGAGTGGGTATCTTTGTGCGTAACTGGGATGATAAAACAATCGTCGAATTGACGAAGGATTATCAGGGTAGTGTGATTAATCTCTCGATGGAACATCAAGAGGGAATGGATGTCTTTATAAAAGATGGGGCTGTTTACTTTGAGAATACTGTACTCTTCGTAATCAATGAAATGCTCCTAAAAGGGAAACATAATGTACTCAATGCATCTTTTGCTGCTCTCATGGCTTATAAAGCAGGGGTTAGTTTAGAAGAAATTCAATCAACGCTCGCATCCTTTGGTGGTGTTGAACATCGTTGTGAATTTGTACGAACAATAAATGGTATTTCATACTATAATGATTCGAAAGCGACGAACCCAGAATCGACACTTGTGTGTCTTCAATCCTTTACACAACCGACTATTCTATTAGCGGGTGGCTTTGATAAGAAGATATCATTTGATCTTTTAAAGCCTTTCAGTGAATCACTTAAGGCAGTGTATCTCTTTGGAGAGAGTGCGCTTGAATTAAAAGCAGTGTTACCACAGGGTATTCTTGTGGATACAATGCTTGATGCTTTAGAGCTTGCGACACAAAGTGCTGTTGTGGGTGATGTGGTTGTCTTATCGCCAGCCTGTGCATCGTATGATCAGTTTAATAACTTTGAAGAACGGGGTAACATTTTTAAAGCAAAAGTGAATGAGATAAATTAAGAGCATGATTGCTCTTTTTTGTTGGCTTTAAATTGAGGAAATGCACGCTTTATTTTTTATCGCATTAAACTTCTTGAATAAGGTTTTTTTCTCTCGTGAAATCGTGTATCATAGTCTATAGAAACAGGAGGTGTAAGCATGAGAGATGATTACTCGCAACAATTGAATTTGTTATTGACTTTAAAATTGCGACAATTGCATGCAAACAACCTCACAGGAGTCTCTATTGAAGATTTGCGTCGGATGTTAGTCAATTATGTATGGCGTAAGAAGCGTCCGATGCGTTTAAGTGATATGGTAAATGACGTTTTTTCTATTCGTGATGAAGAAGTGATTCGATGGTTGGCTAGTGAGTCACGCATTGAGGGCTATCATTCGAGTTTGTCAGATTTTACGCACTTATTTAACGACGAGGAGTAGTGTATGAAACGTAGAACCGAATATCAATTTATTGTTGTTCTTATTTTCGCTTCGATCGCCCTGGCCCTTGTGTCCATGGCGTCTTTGTCTGAGGTTCGCTTAGGTTTGGATTTTGGTAAAGATACGAGGGTCATTGTTCAAGTTGAAGATGACCTTACGTTCAATGAATTTGTTAAAGAATTACAATTTGATCATGCGCAAACGCGCCTCAGAGTCACCGATGGTGGCATTTTTATTTTGGATGTGTCAGGTGTTGAGAGTGGCGAAGAGTTTGTAAAGGATATTGAAACAAGAATGCCAGAAGCCAAGGTTTTGTTAAGTGGAACCTTCGGTTCGATGACGAAGTTTATGAATAATCAATCCTTCGTTGCAATGTGTATCTCTGTGTTTGTTGTTTTATTGGGAGTCTATTATATTTCTCGATTCCATTTGGCTGGGTGGTACTACTGGCTTCTAACCTCATTAATTTTGATGGCCAGTCTATTGATTGTGATGGCGAGTGGTGTCGTCTTTACACAAACCTTATGGTATGCCTTCTTACTATCGTTTTGTAGTTTATTTTATATTAATTCAATTCTCGAAACGTATGAGGAGAATGGGCGTCTCATCTTTGGGGTCTGTTTGTCCTTTATGGCAGTTGGACTTGTGTTGATGAGTTCAGTACTTGATATCTATCTTGCATCAAGTTTATATCTATTTATATTCGGTATTGTGTCCTTTGTTTTCTATTTAGTGCACGGGAAACTCATCAATCCACTGCTTCAGTCTTATCTTGAGGGTAGGGTATTTCCGCTGTCGGATTTATTTGAAGTGGATGACAATGATAGTTTAGTTTTCTCGCGTACGGTATTTTCATTAGTTATTTTGGTATTTTTGACAGGACTCTTGTCATTGTCGCGTAACCAAACACCACTAAGCACCGCAACAACAACGCGTGAGAATGTGGTTGTATTCAATAAAGCGGACTCTGCGACGTATCTTGAGGTACAAGCGCGCTTGAGTAAGCTTGAAATGCTAGAAAAACAAATTTCATATCGTGTGAGTGAACAAGGCCAAACGTGGCTTGAGTTTGATGACACCATGGAAGTGGAAAGTCTTGAGAGTATTTCAAAGGATCTCAGTTTGGGTCTCAATCTGGATGTTCTGTACTACCAAACATTGGCTCAAAGTTATACGACGATTTGGTGGTTGTATCCTGTGTTGGCACTGATGATACTGGGAATATGTATTCTTGTATTGTCGATGAAGAAGAGTTTTGTCTTCTCTTCTGGGTATACGCTGATCAGTATTTTAAGTTATGGCGGATTTATACTTCTTTCGACATTCTTTAATTTATTGAGTGATTATTCGTGGTCGTTCTTGGCAGTGTTATTGCCATTGGTGATTGTCCTAGTTCTACTAAGATATGTCGTGAATGAAAAGTTATCGTATCGCCGTTTCTTTGTGGAGTCTTTAATCTCAAGTGTTACGGTACTTGTATTGATGATTTCTCCGGTGCTTATAATTTATCCTGGGGCGCGTAATGCGGAGATGATGCTGACATTTTTATTAGTGTTTTTATCAATCCATGCAGTCTTGGGAGTTGTTTCTTGGATTTTAGTGAAGAGAGGGCGTGTAAATCATGTTGAATAGTCAATCCTTATTAGTACAAAACTTACTGAGTGAGATGGACTTAAATGATTCACAACTAGAGGAATTATTTAATCCAAAGGATAAGGTCATGAATGATGAGGCCTTTGAAGTGATGAGTGAATTCTTCAAGAGTGCTGATCGATTAATCATCTGTGGTGATTATGACTGTGATGGTGTCAGTGCCACCAGTATCGCCTATCTTCTTGCGAAGAAGCTGGGTAAAGATGTTGGGTACTATATTCCAAATCGACTCACTGAGGGCTATGGTGTGAAGTCTCATACGATTCAAATGGCAAGTGATAAAGGGTATACCGATGTTCTAATTATTGATAATGGGGTTAAATCCCACGTAGAAGTTGAATTGGCACAATCATTGGGTATGAGAGTTGGGATCATTGATCACCATCTTATTTCAGATGAGATTAAAGCGGATGCATTTTTACACCCTGATTTACTTAGTGTGTATGGTTATTCGATGTGTGCTGCGGGATTGGTTTATGCATTGAGTGAGTATATGGGTCTTGATGATGAGTACATGTTAAGTCTTGCAGCTTTAGCGACTGTCGGTGATGTGATGCCTTTATGGGGTAAAAATCGTGAGATAGTGCGTCGCGGTGTTGCGGCAATTGAGCGAAATCAATTCTTACAGTTTGATTTATTGGTGAAGCGCAGTCGTTTCACAACGTATTCTGCGAAGTTACTTGCGTTTCAAATCGTTCCTAAGGTTAACTCAGTGGGGCGTTTGGCAGACCGTGCCAATGTGAATACTGCGGTTGCTTACTTTGTAGGGGACAATAAAGCTTCCATTAACTCGTATGCCTTACAGATGCTCGCTTTAAATGATGAGCGTAAATCCTTAGGGAAATCATACTTTAAAGATGCAATGAAGCTCGTGGATGGGGAAGCGATGAACATCGTTGTGTCTGATGGGTTTCATGAGGGTCTTTTGGGGATTGTTGCGAACCAGATGCTTGTGGAAACTCAGAAGCCTTCTTTGGTCTTACGTCGTTATGATGATGTGATTAAGGGGAGTGCGCGTTCTAATTCTGTGTCATTGTCGGGTGTATTCAACCAATTGAACCCTGATTACTTTATTGCCTTTGGTGGCCATGATTTCGCGTTTGGTGTCAGTATTAAGCCTGAGTGCTTTGAGGACTTTAAGAATGATGTTCAAAAATTGGTGAGCATATCACCAGTAATTGAGAAAACAACACACATTATTAACTTCGATCCAAACTTAGTGAATGCAGAGAGTCTTGATAATTTACGCTCGTTTGAGCCCTTTGGAACTGATTTTGAGTTGCCACTTCTGAAGATGGCGTTACCTAAGGGTTATCGTGTGAGTCCAATTAATGGGCATGGTTATAAGTTTGTGTTTGGTGAATTTCCAATCAATGAGGCTGTGTTCTTTAATACGACTTATTCATTAGAATCGATGAATCAATTGGAGTCTTTGGTGGGTTCAATTGATTTAGGATCGAAATATCGTGTGTCATTCTTTGTGGAAGACATTATTAAAAGTGTGGTATGATAGTTCAATATAAAGGGGGGAGAGTTTATGAAAATCGCACTCGTTGCATTATCAGTTTTTTTGGGATTCTTCAACGAAACTCCCGAAATTGAGAATCCAATTGTTCTAAATAAGACATCATATGAACTGTCAGTTGATGATCAAGTTCATATTCTTCATTCAAGTACAGAGGATCTTGTGTTTGAATCGCTTAACCCTAGCATTGCGAGTGTATCCACAGCAGGCCTGATTTCAGGTGTATCTGCGGGTTCTACTCAAATTAAGATTACGGCAAGTGTTGAAGATACTTCCTTTGAAGCTGTAGTTGATGTTCTAGTTAAGGGACCGGTAGGGGAGTTTAAGTTTAAACAAAACGAATTCTATTTAATTCGTGACCTTTACTATGATATTGAATATACACTATCACCAACACTGGATAAAAATTCGATCTCTTGGACGTCTTCTGACCCTTCTGTAGCACGAGTTGAAAATGGTCGTGTTTATGGATTGAAAATTGGGAGTACGCTTATTCGAGGGACATTGGGAGACTTAGTTGCGGAAATGCAACTGTCTGTAACCGTGCCACTTGAGTCTGTTTCTTTTAATCCTTCATCACTTACAATGACACTTGAAGATACACTTGAAATACCTTCACTTGTTTATGTGCCCTATGATACAACTTCATCTAAGCAAGTTGCTTATTCTGTGAGTAATCCCACAATCGTGGATCTTGTGGATGGTAAGTTAGTTGCGATGGGTGTAGGGGATGCAGAAGTATATGTGAGTATTGGGTCGATTAAGTCGACTTTAAATGTTCGTGTAAATCCTAAAAAATCTGAAACGGGTTCTGAAATTATCACATTATCATCCGATGGTGGATTGAATGGTGTCATGAATCTGAGTTTTGGGCAGAAATATGAATTCTCATCTAATAAATATGATGTTTTATTTCCTGTGGATGAGATACTTGAATTTTTAAAATCAAATGATGATGCGAAGATTCGCATTGTCTTACCGGATAAACTCTTGTCGAATGGTATGGCTAAGGTGGATTCATTTAAGTTACCGGCTGAGGTCTTTGAACCCTTGGTGGATCAACTGCTTTCAATTGAAATCGCGGATAAATCGAATAAGACACTCATTGTGTATCATTTTGATCGTGTTTCAAGTGAAAACTTTAATTTGAAATTCAGTTTAGAACCAATTGAGGAAACGGCTGTTCTTTATCAAAAAATAGGGGCGCGTTCGTATCGTTTACGTTTCGCTAATACTGCACCGTATTCTTTTGTGGTTGAAATTCCATCGTCCGCAATTAAGTCCACTGCTTCTCAGTATCACTTCCTCTACAAGTTAGAGAAGGGGTCTCCTGATGATACGAATCAAATGGTTCAGGTGGATGAGAATGACATGATTCGCTTTAAGATTGATTCAAAAGATTATGCGATTACGTTTTCGCGCATCTCTGTAAGTAATAATACGGGGGTAATTGTTGGTTTACTTGCTCTTGTATTAACTGTGAGTATTTCTTATGGTGTATATTATTTCAAAGTCATCAAGAAACGCCGCAATGTATGATATAATGATAAAGTAATTTTGGAGGAATGTATGGACTTAAAAAACTATATAGCGACAATTCATGATTTTCCTGTAAAGGGAATAGAATTTCGTGATATCACGCCGTTAATGGCTGATGGTGCTGCTTTTAAAGAAGCGACACGTTTATTTGTTGAGTTTGCGCATAAGGTTGGGGCTGACGTTATTGTTGGGCCTGAATCTCGTGGATTTATCTTTGGTTGTCCAGTTGCGTACGAAATGGAAATTGGTTTCGTACCGGTTCGTAAGCCAGGGAAATTACCGCGTGAGACAGTATCTTATTCGTATGATTTAGAATATGGTTCAAATGAACTACATATTCATAAAGATGGCGTTAAACCAGGACAAAAAGTTCTCATCATTGATGACTTACTTGCGACTGGTGGAACAATTGAAGCAAGTGTTTCCCTGGTTCGTGAATTGGGTGCTGAAGTTGTGGGTTGTGGATTCCTCATTGAACTTGAAGATCTTAAGGGTCGCGAGAAGCTTGAAGGAATCGATGTATTTACTATTTTGAAATACTAGTAACGAAGAGCAATCTTCGTTATTTTGTTAGGGAGGTGAACACAAATGAGTATAAAGAATATAGCGCATATCACTTTTGATGATGTAATTGCAGAAGTGAGAGAGTATATCAGTCTACCTGAAAACGTGGAACTGATTCGTCGTGCGTATCAATTTGCCGAGAAAAATCATGAAGGACAGTATCGAAAGAGCGGTGAGCCTTATATTGTTCATATTTTGCATGTTGGTTTTATTTTGGCTAATCTGCGTGTTTCCCCTACAACAATCGCTGCCGGTCTTTTACACGATGTTGTTGAGGATACGGATGTAACGAAAGAAGAACTCGCAGTTGAGTTCAACGAAGAAATCGCAACGCTTGTTGAAAGTGTTACGAAAATTGGTAATATTGAATTTCTCGATGAGAAAGAGTATCTTGCTGAGAATCATCGTAAGATCTTTATCGCGATGGCGAAGGATGTTCGCGTTATTTTTATTAAGCTTGTCGACAGACTTCATAATATGCGTACTCTTCAGTACCAAAGTCCTGAAAAGCAAAAGAAAATATCCGCTGAGACACTTGATGTCTATTCTCCAATAGCCCACCGTTTAGGGATTAGTGAAATTAAAAATGAATTGGAAGATTTGAGTTTCTCATATCTTCACAGAGATAAATATTATGAAATTGCGCGTCTTGTAGATGCTCGTAAAGCTGAGCGCGATGCTCAGGTAAGCGAAATGATTGAGTCCATGGCTCAGTTGTTGTTGGAACAAGGGATTAAGTTTAATATCTTTGGTCGTTCCAAACATCTGTACAGTATTTATAAGAAGATGGAAACAAAACACAAACGATTCGATGAGATTCTTGACCTTTTAGCGATTCGAATCATTACTGAAACTGAATTAAACTGTTATGAAATATTAGGTCATATTCACGCCAATTATCGTCCGATTCCAGGGCGTTTGAAGGATTATATTTCTGTTCCTAAAATGAACATGTACCAATCCCTTCATACGACACTGATCGGAAATGAAGGCAGTATTTTTGAGGTTCAAATTCGTACGAAGGCAATGGATGAAGTTGCTGAGCGCGGGGTTGCTGCTCACTGGCGTTATAAAGAGGGCTCCAATTCCAACGTTGAAAGTAATCAAAGAGAAATCGAGGACCGCCTATCGTGGTTCAGAGATTTTAACTTACTTACAGAAGACATGGATGAGAATGCTCAAGATTATATGGATTTATTGCAACGCGATATTTTTGAAGCCAATGTTTATGTCATGACGCCTAAGGGTAGAGTTATTGATCTTCCCAATGATGCAACACCTATTGATTTCGCCTATCGCATTCATACTGAGGTAGGGCATCAAACTGTGGGGGCTATTGTGAACGGTATCTTAGTACCGTTGAATACAAAGCTTAAAACAGGGGATGTTGTTCAACTGAAGACGGATAAG
>JAAYNU010000121.1 GCA_012520695.1 Erysipelothrix sp. | reverse complement strand
TGAAGTAGAATTCAAAGAACGTTCAAAAGAAGACAGCATCAAACTGCACAGAGATCAAATTATTGATCATGTATTGAACTTAATGAAGTAATAACAAATCAATAAGCCACACGCTGTAAATGCGTGTGGCTTATTTTATTATCATCCAACCAAAGTAGTACCATAATCCCCACTCAACCAAAACTCCAACTCATCATCATTCGCAAGCACTTGGTGCGTGTCATTAAGATGATGAATCTTAGCGGTATTGTAGTTGGTTTCACCTTTTACGTAGGATACACGAGTACGTGAGCGCTCTTTATCAGGATCCGGAATAGGAACACTGGATAAAAGACTCTTTGTGTAAGGATGAACTGGATTATTGTAGATATCATCCACTGTACCCAGCTCCACAATGTGACCTAAGTGCATTACCGCAATACGGTCAGAGATTGAGCGTACCATTGATAGGTCATGGGCAATAAACATATACGTTAAACCGTGATCCTTTTGGAGCTTTTTCATTAAGTTAATTACTTGCGCTTGAATTGAAACATCAAGTGCTGAGATGACTTCATCCGCAATGATGAACTTAGGCTCAAGAATGAGTGCTCGCGCAATCCCAATTCTTTGGCGCTGTCCTCCTGAGAATTGATGTGGATAGCGCGTCATGAAGTCAGATGATAAACCAACAGATTCTAAGACATCACTTACCTTCTGTTCTCTATCTTTCATGGCTAAGCCATTCACATCAAGACCATACGCAACGGTATCAAGAACCTTCTTACGCGGATTTAAACTGGCCATGGGGTCTTGGAATATCATTTGCATGTTATTACTGAGATAATGACGCATGTTTTTGTCCATCTTCCCAGATATGTTCTTATCTAGGAATTCAACCTTCCCCTCACTCGCATCATAAATACGAATGATGGATCGTCCTAAAGTACTCTTACCACTTCCACTTTCACCTACAACGGAGAATGTTTCTCCTTCATAGATCTCAAAGCTTACCCCATCAACGGCTCGAATCCATTGTTTTCTACCTACTTTGAAGTGTTGTTTTAAATTATCTACTTTTAGTAGTACTGTTTGTGTCATAAGGAAGCACCTCGTAAGGATAGTCTTTCTTTAAGGATATCTGGTTTTTCAACCTTTGGAGCCCTTGGGTCCATAAGCCAAGACTTCACGCGATGAGTTTCTGTAATATCAAACATCGGAGGTTCTTCTTCAAAATCAATATCCATCGCATACACAGAACGATACGCAAACGCATCACCCTTAGGAGGTGTCATTAGGTTTGGAGGAGAACCAGGAATAGAGTAGATTTCAGTATTCACTGAATCATTCAGTGTTGGTATTGATGATAAAAGACCCCACGTATAGGGATGAAGTGGATTGTAGAATACTTCTTGAGTTGTACCCTCTTCAACAATTTGACCTGCATACATAACACAGACTCTGTCCGCAATATTCGCAACCACACCCAAATCATGGGTAATGAAGATGACGGATATTCCGGTATCGTTTTGGATTTGTTTAATGAGATCAATGATTTGCGCTTGAATCGTAACATCTAGTGCCGTTGTGGGCTCATCCGCAATTAAGAGATCTGGCTCACACGCCAACGCAATCGCAATCACAATACGTTGTCTCATCCCTCCACTGAGTTGATGAGGATACTGTTTGATGCGCTTTTCAGGATGATCAATCCCTACTTGTTTGAGGAGTTCGATTGTGCGTGCTATGGCTTCTTTCTTAGTGTTTGTGCGTTTATGAATCATAAGACTTTCCATGATTTGTTTTCCAACCGACATGGTTGGATCAAGAGAAGTCATTGGGTCTTGGAAGATAATCGCAATCTTTTTACCGCGAATGTCTTTTTGGAAGTCATCATCACTTAGTGTTGTGAGATCCACAACTGTAGAGTCATCCGTTCTAAAAAGGATTTCTCCTTTATCAAGTTTCCCGTTATCATCGATAAGACCCAAGATTGCTTTTGTGGTCACGGATTTACCACTACCACTCTCACCTACAATGGCGAGTGTTTCTCCTTTTTTAACATGGAAATCAATGTTTCGAATAACATAGTTTGTTCCGTGTTGCATCGCAAACGAGAGTTCGAAATTTTTCACTTGTAATAATGTATCTTTTTCCATATTAGAATCCTTTCATTTTCGGATCGAAGGCATCCCTGAGACCATCCGCAATAAGATTAAAACTCAGCATTAATAGACTCAATACAATAACAGGACTCGCAATGATAAATGGATGAGTCAACATGGAAAGATACCCCGT
>JAAYNU010000120.1 GCA_012520695.1 Erysipelothrix sp. | reverse complement strand
CAACAATATTAGTATCAATATCATTGGAGAACACACCATCGGTCTCAACCACAACACGATTCTCATTGGCCCATGATCGAACCTCAGTAATCGTAAGTTTCGCGAAATCAGGAACCTTAACACTGCTCATGAAGTAATACGATACCCCAAGGGCAATGACTACGACTGCAGTAATAACCCCAATAAGAATCCTTAACTGAGTTTTCTTCTTCTTATACGAAGGATCAAACTCAGTCGGTTCATCTCGAAGATAAACTTTCTCATCGGCTAAAGAATCCGATTGAGACGCCACTTCATCATTTGTGACATCCAGTTCGACTTCAGTTAGTTTTTTTTCAAGTTCTGTTTTTACTTCTTTGCTTGCATCTTCATCTACACTGTTTGGTTTTGATTTCTTGACACTTTTGGGTGTCACCTCAAGAGTTTCTTTCGGTTTATCTACGTCGTCTTGTGTGATGGGTTTCTTTTTTTCACTGAAGCCACTTAGAAAATCACTCATCGCTTAGGTCCTCATCTTTTTGAATGGTACCTTTACGAATCACAAATTTTTCATCGGCTTCACGCGCAATTTCTTGGGAGTGAGTTACTACGATTACGCATTTATTGTGCTCATGTGCGAGTGTTTTGAAGATTTGGACAATTTCGTTTTCCATTTCTTCATCAAGGTTTCCAGTTGGCTCATCCGCAAGAATGACATCAACGTTGGTTGAGAGTGCACGCGCAATCGCAACCCGTTGTTGTTCCCCACCCGAGAGTTGAGTTACTAAACGATCTGCTTTAGTTTTTGAGATTCCAATATAGTCTAATAGATTATACGCTACAGTGCTTTGGTCCTCTGGTAGTTCATTTTCAGTAATATCCATCGCAAGAAGAATATTCTCAAACGCCGTTAAATGAGGCACAAGATTATAGTTTTGGAAAACAATCCCAATCTTATTTCTTCGATACGTTTCATAACCAATTTCAATGAGATCTTTATCTTCATATAAAACCGAACCCGATTTTGGTGCATCGAGTGCACTGAGTAGTGATAAAAGCGTTGTCTTACCCGAGCCAGATTGTCCTAAGATTGCGTAGAATGTTCCTTTCTCAAATGAGACATTCACATCACGAAGAATATAACGACGCTGATCACCGTCTTGGTAAAAATAACTTAAGTCTTTAGTTTCGATAAATGACATGTTTTAGGCCCTCCCTACATCATTATTTTCTTTGGATTTAAACGAGTAATATACATTGTTGGTACAAGTGTTGATAACACAACGACAAGTAGACCAATACCGTAGAATCCAATAATATAAGAAGCCGTTAATTCAACGGAATAAGCTTCCACAACATCAGTTGGACTGACGGACTCATTAGGATCATAATAAGAAGACGAAGACGAAATCATGCCAACGAAATGCATTCCATCATCTTGGAACTTCTCAACATTAACAAGAGATTTAGATAGAGATTTCGCAATCATGTTCCCTGAGAATATCGAAAGCGTAAACGCAAGGAATGCGATCATTAAGACTTCCATCACAATTTGCGAAACCACCTTATTACGCTTATCACCCAGTGAGAGATAAATTCCCAACTCATGCTTACGATCACGTAAGAAGAGTACTATCACAAGGGATAGAATCATGACTGAAGCACCCACCGCAACATAGAGCGTAATCTTCGATAACTTATCGAGCGATGTGATAGGAGCAGCAATTTGTTCGTAACGATCAGAACTGATATCTAATTTATAGAATTGTGGTAAATAGGGCGCAGCATCCACTGCGAATGATGCGATATCCTCCGGTGAGTTCAAGATATAACTTGCGACAATTCTTTGTTCCAAGTTAGTTTTAGGATCATATTCATTGTATAAATATGGATTCATTGAATACTCAAGTTCTGCATGAGCAAGCGCAGCATTGAAGATTGACGGCGTAGTGACATAAAAAGTATTGTCATACATATTCTCCATCCATGACTGATTACCCTCTTCATCTTCCTTACCCTCAAACATCATTGGTTTGAAAACACCTACTATTTTAAGATTATAAGGAATCGAATCACGACTCAGTTCTTCACCCTGATCTGAATACTCAATGGCTTGCATCTTAAAGTCTAAGATATCACCCACAGCGACACCATTGGCAGCCGCAAACTTCTCAGAGACAAGTACCACATCATTCGCAGCATCAACATCAGCTTGAGTAAACACAGCACCTGAAGTTAAGACAAGCTTCTCACTCGATAAGAGTTCAAAATCAGGACGCGAAACACCGCTCACTGTGAAGAAGGACATCTGAACTTCCCCTTCACGAGGCATAATTTCCATACCATCCCCCATTACTTGCTTGTAGACATCTGTCTCAAGATAATAGTCAAGCGCATAATCAAATGTTTTAACCTGAGGCAAACTCGCAACTTCTTTTAATTTATCAAGGGGAATCGAATCAAAATCATAAAGAAATTCAGTACCATTCTTTTCCGCTTCCTTGGCCGCTAAATCAACAGCCTCCCAGTCCAGCGTTGGCGTAGCAATCGCACCCAGCTTCTCCTTAATGTTCTTCTCAACACGACCCGACGCCTGTGAGATCGAGAAAGCACCCGCTATGATGTTTCCTAAAATAAAGATTACAACCAGTAAAATCAATGTTTTACCCTTACGACGCATGACACTCAGCCACGCCCTTTTTAAATGGTTCATAAGACCCTCCTGTATTACTTAACTCAATTATAGTAGAAGAACACAGCAATTCATACCCAAACATATAAAAAATCGAGTAGCTAAGAGGTAACGTAATTTGCGTTACCTCTTTTGCTCTCACAGAACCGTACGTACGTTTTCCGTATACGGCTCATGGTATTACTATCAACCTTTATAATAGGTCGACAAAAGCCCT
>JAAYNU010000119.1 GCA_012520695.1 Erysipelothrix sp. | reverse complement strand
TGTCTTCGTCTTTAATTTGACTTAGAATCGTTTCAATTTTGTTTCCGTATTCCAAGGACTCATCAAGTTTGATAATAAGTTCTGGTGTTCGACGCAATGATAGCACTTTTGAAATTTCGCTTCGTAGAGTACCTTTCGCACGAACAAGAGCCTCCATGCCCTTTTCCTTGTCTTTTTCATTTAAGAAACTAACATAGATATAAGCAAAGGACATATCGTTTGTGAGCGTTACATCCGTAACACTTACAAATTGAAGACTTGGATCATTTAAACGATTATTGATAATTGGAGCCAATTCACGTTTGATGATTGACTCAACACGTTCTTTTTTTACACTCATGATTTTCTACTCCTGTGGGACTTCGATTTCACCGTATGATTCGATGATGTCCCCTTCTTTTATGTCATTAAAGTTTGTGATTGTGATACCACATTCGTAACCTTTAGCAACTTCTTTCGCTTCATCTTTGAATCGTTTCAGCGTTGACATTGTACCGTCATAGACAACTACATCATCACGAATTAAACGAATTCCAGATTCACGAACCATTTTACCATCAGTTACCATACAACCAGCGATCGTACCAACTTTAGAAACTTTATAGATCTCACGAACTTCCGCTTGACCATGAACAACTTCCTCAAATACAGGAGCAAGCATTCCCTTCATAGCAGCTTCCATTGCTTCGATTGCTTTATAGATAATGTTGTATAGACGGATTTCAACGCCGACTTCTTCAGCCTTCTTACGAATGGTTGCGGCAGGACGAATATTAAATCCGATGATGATTGCTTTTGAAGCACTTGCAAGCATGATGTCATTTTCTGTAATTCCACCAACTGTTGAACGGATAACGTTAATACGAATATCGTGAACATCAATCTTTTCAAGCGATGCCTTAACAGCTTCAGCAGAACCTTGAACGTCAGCCTTTAAGATAACGTTTATATCTTGGATGTTACCATCCGCGATTTGTTGTGATAAATCATCAAGACTGAGTGCAGATGATTGGTTTCGCTCTGTTTCAATACGAGCGATTGTTCGTTTGTCAGCTACAGCACGACTTGATTTTTCATCTGGGAACGCCTTGAATAGATCTCCAGCAACTGGAACGTCACTCAAACCAATAATTTCTACTGGTGTTGAAGGAAGAGCTTCCATCAATTCATTACCGTGGTGATCTGTCATCTTACGAACACGACCAAAGCTTGTACCAACTACAATAGGATCACCTTGTTTCAAGGTACCCTTTTGGATTAGTAATGTAGCAACTGGACCGCGACTCTTATCGAGCTTCGCTTCAATTACAGTACCAAATGCTAAACGATCTGGATTTGCTTTTAATTCCTCGAGTTCTGTTGCAAGTAATACAACATCAAGAAGGTTATCAATTCCTTCGCCCGTACGAGCAGAAATCTTAACAAATGCAGTGTCGCCACCCCATTCCTCAGGCATAACACCTAAGTCAGAGAATTCTGAATAAATACGGTCAAAGTTTGTTTCTGGTTTATCAATCTTATTGATTGCGACAATTAACGGAACACCTGCTGCTTTAGCATGGTCTACCGCTTCACGTGTTTGTGGCATAACACCATCATCAGCTGCCACAACAACAATAACGATATCCGTAACACTTGCTCCACGAGCACGCATAGCTGTAAAAGCCTCGTGACCTGGAGTGTCTAAGAATGTTATCTTATTGTCATTATATTTAATTTGGTAAGCACCAATATGTTGGGTAATCCCACCATGTTCGCCACCGACAACATCTGTTTTACGAATTGTATCAAGCGTTGTTGTTTTACCATGGTCAACATGACCCATAATTGTTACGATTGCTGGACGTGGTTTTAATGTTGCTGGATCATCTTCAACACCATCTTCAAGTGTTAAAGCATCAACTGCTTCAACCTTCGTTGGATTGATTTCATATTCCATACAAATTAATTCTACTGTCTCATCATCAAGTGATGTGTTCATCGTAACCATTGTTCCCATTAGGAACAATAATTTAATGATATCTGCTGGAGACTTATTAATTAATTTTGATAAGTCCGCAACGGAAACACCGTCTGTATACTCAATATCCGTTACAACGATGTCTTTTGGTTTAAATGTTTCCTCAACTGGACGTTGTGTATTTCGTTTGCGTCCTTTTGTATTTCTTCCTCCACGTTTATTACTCATAACTATCATTCACCTCTTCTATTTTACAATTCTTCAAGACTTTAACCATACGTCGGTCACTAATACCGACCGCAACACGATTATTCATTCCAATCGCTTGTGATAATTCATCACGCGTTGGAAATACAATCGCATCGATTTTATACGTAGTGCATTTATCGAGAAGTTGTTTTTTTGTTCTTTCAGATGCATCACTTGCGATCACAACACATGCAACTGTACGCTTTGTGATGGATGGCAGTAAATCATCACCATATACCA
>JAAYNU010000118.1 GCA_012520695.1 Erysipelothrix sp. | reverse complement strand
CGATATGCATTAAAAACAAACTGGCCTAGAAAGAATATTATCAATGTAGACCTATATTGATAATACGAGAAAACAATGGAAAAAAATGGACTTGTTGTTGAAATAAAAGAATTCAGTCAAGGAGATTTTTCAATGTTGCCTATTTCACTACACATACCTAAAGGTTCAGTGATGGGACTTATTGGTGAGAATGGTGCGGGTAAGACAATGCTTATTAATCTTATTACCAATCGAATGTCAACGGGACAAGATTCGATTACTTATAATGGACAGGAAGAATTCAGAGATGTGATGGCTTTTATCTTTGATGAAAATCCTTTTGGTAAAGGCTATAAAGTAAAACATGTTGGTAAGCTTATGTCCTACGCTTATGAAACATGGAATCAAGCGCTGTTTGAATCTTATTGTAAGAAATATGAATTAAATGATTCGGATAAGGTAACCAAGCTATCGCTTGGTATGAGTCAAAGATTGATGCAAGCAGCCGCACTGAGTCACAGTGCAGAACTATTTGTCTTCGATGAACCAGGGGATGGGATTGATCCATTCATTCGATCAGATATCTTAAGCGATTTACGCGATAGGATTTATGAAGATGAGGCAACGGTTCTAATTTCATCGCATAATGTAAAGGAACTTGAGTCGATTGTGGATTATGTAACATACCTTGAAAAGGGTCAGATTCTCTTCAGCTTAGACATTGAGTCATTTAGAGACCAGGCTACTGAAATACTTGAAAATCTTGGCGCAAATAATGAGAGATATCTTGCGGATCCTTCGCTTGATACATTTGTGTTGTGTGTTCAAACTCTGAGTAGATAAAAATGGGGGTATTTATATGAAAAAGATTAGTGTATTAATCGTCTCGCTTTTAATGTTGAGTGCTTGTGCCGAGAATCTTGGAAAACAAACACTTGTTTGTCCAACAGATATTGCGGTGTCTCCCAGAGATAAATGGGACGGAGACGATCTCATTCAACTTGATCCAGTTTATCGTGACTATACGATAAAATACTTTTCTGATAACAACTACATCACAGCTGTATCTTACTATGTATCATTTGAATATGATGAAGAGATTGAAGCGATGGTTGAAGAAGAGTTTAATGGTGATGAACAGGCGTGGCTTGATTGGTTGAATAAAGAGGAGCGATATTGGCTTTTAAAGGATAAATTTGAGGAGACAGATGGTGTGGTCGAAGTTGATGTTCTCAAAGAAAGTCCTGAACGTCCTTCAGGTTGGCGTGGGTTGATTGTTCCCGGTGAATACAATTTTGATAAGGTGAAAAACGATTATTTAAACTTTCGTCTTTGTGAGGTGGACCAATGAAACTTAAATTACAGCTCAACATTAGTTTTCGAGGTAGATTTATAGTCAATATATTTGCTGGACTAACTTGTATATTCTATTTTTACACCTTAGCAAGAGGTGGAGGAAATAGCTCGTTACCAATACTTCTAGGGGGGAACATTCTTTTACGCTCGACGAGCATTGTAAGAGGTAGTCAAAGTGCCTCATCTTTGATGAGGATTCTTCCAATAGACAAGCGTTCTCGATTCGCCTATATCGTATTATGCATATCTGCATTTTATATATTTTCTTTGGGTGTTCACTTTGCGTGGCTTAAATACTTTAACTCACTCCAACAAGAGTACATCACAATATTTTTCCTTTACACTATTGCTTTGCTCATTCTAATGATGCTTGCAACTATACCTGATACTAAGGGGTTTGTAAAAGGTTTTTACTTCATCGCTGGGGTTATGGGGTCAATATTACTTGCCTTTATCTTTACAAGGGAGTTATGGCCGATGGAACAATACGTTTATGGTCTGGGGTTTACGGTGATTCTATCGTTGATTGTTTTACCCCTCAATTACAAACTATTTAATGTAAGGGGTAAGTTTTTCCCGCTGAATTAACAAAAATGTTAAAAAGCGTTGCTTGTTGAAGTGGAGCGTGTCTAATATGATTGTCATGAGGTGATAAAGATGATAGGGGATAATACTAAATACATGAGACTTTCGAGTGGATTGTCTCAGGAAGAACAGGATTTAAAATATATATATTACGCATCAAAAAGTCTCTAAGTGGGAATAAGGTCGATCGGTTCCTGATGCAGATTCTTTAGTTAATTTGGCTGATGTCTTTGACTATTCGGTGACTGTCTTATTAGATGGTGATGATGGGGAGTTTCGGATCCTTTGGGAACACTGAATCGTGTTCTTTCGCGTCGTGATGAT
>JAAYNU010000117.1 GCA_012520695.1 Erysipelothrix sp. | reverse complement strand
CGGATCGTTGGTTTGGTGTAACGTATCAAGATGACAAAGAATCCGTTCTTGCTCAATTTGACACATTCCAATCCGATGGAACATATCCAGAAAAACTTTGGACAAAATAATTTAAGGAAGGCGAAAGCCTTCTTTTCATATGAAGGGCTTTAAAAGAGGGTTCATGATATAATACTCAAGGAAAAAAGGTGACATATGAAAAAAATGATAATACGTTATAAGATGCCGATCTTTATAACGATGAATTTAATAATGACAATTGGAATGAACTTGGCGCATCCTGTGACACCGACGCTCTTTAAAGAAATGAACTTAGGTCCTCATGTATTTGGGATATCCTTTGCCGCAATGTGTACAACGAACTTTATATTTGCACTGATCTGGTCCAACGTAGCCCATACAATGAAGAAGTCTCGAATTCTAATGATCTCTTCCATTGGATATGCGATTGCTCAATTAATCTTCGGATTCGCAAATAATGAATTAACGATTTATGCAGCTCGTTTACTCTCGGGAGTATTCGCAGGTGGTTTCCAAGTTGGATTCATTACCTATATCGTGAACGAAGCACCTCTTGATAAACAAGCGGTTTACATTACCTATTCATCGATTGTGGTATCAGTTGGTGCCGCACTGGGATTCTTCATTGGAGGTCATCTTGGAGACGTATCAATACAAATGACATTTGTGATTCAGGCAATGCTTCATATAATTACAGGACTCTTATTTTATGCCCTGCTTGCACCGCTTGAAGAAATCGAAGAGAAGGTCGTTTGGTCTGATCTTGTGAAATCAAATCCATTGAAGATAATGATGGACGCAAAACCCTTAATGCAAGGCTATGTCTTATTGGTCTTAGTATCAGTATTCATATCATCCATTGGTATGACTCTGTTTGATCAAAGCTTTGGATATTATATTGTTGATGTATTTGGATTTGTACCGAGTCAATCCGGTTTAGTGAAATTTGCAACCGGCGTTCTCGCAGTAATCTTAAATGCAGTATTATTAAAACGTAAACCTAAAAACCAATCACTCGTATTGAAGTTCCTCTTTGGATCCTTAGCACTACTATCAATTGGTCTGTGTTTCGCAGTTGGAATCGCTCCGTTCTTAATCATTTCATTAATTTGGTTTGGAGCTTATACAGTAATGCTTCCTGTGATTCAAAACCTCGTTGTTTCTCAACGTCGTAATGTTCATGAGGGAAATCAGTTGGCAGGAGTTTATAATTCATTGAGTATGTTGGGAAGAATCTTTGGAGCCCTCCTTACATCGCTCATCTATTCAATTGACCCAATCGCAACATTCTGGGTATCGGGAGTCATCTTCTTTATTAGTTTAATCGTCATAATGATTCCAAACAAAAACCAAGCAATCACGAATTAATCGTGGTGCTTGGTATTTTTTTACTTTATGCAAACAATTTCGCAATCATTGAACCCCCGGCGATGAATGTGCCGATGGAACTTAAGAGTGTTGTCACAACGAACACTAATAGAATACGCAATACTTTGTTTTGAAACCACTTTTTGAATTGAGAAGCATCACTTTGAAGATTCTCAAAATCAGATACTTTGGGTGGTCTTTGATATGCTTCCATAAGACCAGCAAAGAAACCGACCGCAAGGAATGGAGACAGTGTTCCAATTGGAGCACTGATTAGTGTGGTAAGAACTGTAAGAGGGTGAGCACCGATGAGTAAGGCACCCAGGGTTGCACTCCCTGCTGAGAGAAGAAACCAGGTAATCAATTGGTTGTATCCCATCTCAGGATTTTGGAGTGTTAAAACTGTAAGAAGACCAACCAGGACAATTGGAATAATCCATCCTGTGATATTAAACTTCTTCTTTTCAGGAATTGTGTTCAAATCTTTGATGGAGTAATCATGATTCATTGCTTCGATGATTCCTTCAGTGTGAGCTGCCCCTACTACTGCGACGATGTTGGTATACGGTAGAGCTTTGAGTTTTTCTGCCATGAAGTAATTTCGTTCATGAAGCAGGCTCAAGGAAATTTCTGGTAATTTATCATCCAGTTCCTTTACGGCCTCGTATAGTAGATCACTTTGTTTAAGATCTTAAATGCTTGATTCAGAGACACTTTCATCTGTGAATGTACTGAAGATGAGTTGAGTAAGCATTTGTGCCTTCTTACAGAATCCTAGGTTACCCCAAATTCGTTTGAATGTGATTTGAACGTCTCTATCAATATAGCGGACGGGAACACCCAGTTCACTGGCGCTGGCAATTGCTTGTTTCATTTCGCCACCGACCTCACTGTCGAGTTCTTGTGCCATTTTCTTCTGGTAGGAAGAGAGTACGAGATTAGTGATGAATGATCCGACTTTTTTTTGTTTGATGATTTCTTTAATGTCGGGGTCACTTGGTTTTTGTGTCATTGATCGTGCTCTATTGGCATCAAGTTCAATGCACACCACTTCAGGTTGTGTTTCATCGATGGCGTTCTTAACATCGATGACGGATTGTTTGGACACATGTGCTGTGGACACGATGTGAATTGTCTTATCTTTATAGTGAATTGTTTTCATAGAAATACCTCTGCTTAAATTATACCATTAATTTATGGGTTTACTGTGTTTGTATGAGAGTCTTTAATTATTTGTTGCGGGCAGTAATTTCTATGTGAGTGTTTGACATTATTTCGTAGAAGAATACATTCTTGCGTGTGATGATGACCTTTGCGTAATGAAGGAACAAGAATCCGAAGATTGTGAATACGATCAGAATATAAGTGATGCTCTTCGCAGTGTCCTAAAAATCCTAATGTGGGTACTGATTGTGTACTTAGTAATCTATGGAATCAGCTTATTCATACCTCGTAGAGGCATGGGTATGATGGGTGGTAATTGTTTTGTGGCTATCAAAACTGCGCATGTTATTAAATTGTCTTGACTTTGTCTGTGGTATCGGTATAATAGTACTGTTATCAATATACCAAAGACAGTAACGGCCATGTGCTTAATTATGTTACCGAGGTTACAAAGTATAAAACTTTTAAACTCGTGTCTTATCGCGGGTTTATTTTATTTTGCGTATATTCGATTTCCAAAGAAAACGAAACGGAGGTGAATACTTTGCGTAATGAAGTCTTAGAAAATAAGAAAGCAGTTGTTGCAGAGATTCAAGAAAAGGTTTTAAATTCAGGTTCTACTGTAGTAGTTGAATACCGCGGATTATCCGTAGGTAAAATGACAACTCTTCGTAGCCAGCTTCGTGCTGAGGGTGTTGAGTTTAAAGTTTATAAAAACTCATTATTCCAACGTGCTATCGAGGGAACTGATTTTGCAGAAATGAAAGATCAATTAGTAGGTCCTAATGCTGTTGCATTTAGTGAAGACGCTGTTGCACCTAGTCGTGTATTAGCTGCGTTCGCTAAAAAGAACAAGCAATTAATTCTAAAGGTCGGTGTAGTTGATGGAAAAGTTGTTAATGAAGAAGAGATCAAAGAACTCTCAGCATTACCAAACCACGATGGCATGATTTCAATGTTACTTGGTATGTTCCAATCACCAATCCGCTCATTTGCTTACGCTGTGTCACAAGTTGCACAAGTTCGTGAAGCAAACGAAGGAGCTCCAGTTGTTGAAGAAACAGTTGTAGCAGAAGAAACAGTAGTAGAAGAAGTTGTTGCTGAAGAAGCAGCAGTTGAAGAAGTTGTTGTTGAAGAAACAACAGAAGCTTAATAAACATAACAGGAGGAAATTTTAAGATGGCAAAATTAACATCAGAAGAATTGATCGCTTCCCTAAAGGAAATGACAATTTTAGAATTAAACGAATTAGTAAAAGCAATTGAAGAAGAATTTGGAGTAAGTGCAGCAGCACCAGTTGCAGCAGCAGCGGCTACAGATTCAGGTGAAGAAGAAGGTCCAAGTGAAGTAACTGTTACATTAACTGGAATTTCTGGTTCAAAAGTTGGAGTTATCAAGGCGCTTCGTGATATCACAGGTCTTGGAATGATGGAAGCAAAAGCACTAGTTGACAACGCACCATCAGCAATCAAAGAAAACATCAAACCTGCAGAAGCTGATGAACTTAAAGCTAAGTTAATCGAAGCTGGTGCAGAAGTAGAAGTTAAGTAGTAAGTATTGAAAGATTCTGTGAGTCATTACTTTACAGACAATTCACAGTTGAAGAAAAACCGGAAAGAAATTGCTTTCCGGTTTTTAGACATTGAATATTCGCTCATCAGTGATGATGGTGTATTTTCAAAATTCACACTTGATCGTGGCACCGAAGCTCTTCTTAAGGTCTATGCTGGTTTAGATATTTCTGGATCTATTGCAGACCTGGGATGTGGCATCGGTGTTATTGGTGTGATTGTGTCTCAATTATTTGATGATGTGAGTGTTGAGGGCGTTGATATTAATTCTCGTAGTGTTGAACTTGCGAATGAAAACTTTGCTCGATATAAGGTTAATGGTACGAATAGAGTTCAGGATGGTTTGTCTGGGCATTATGATCATGTCATTACAAATCCACCCATCCGAGTTGGTAAAGATAAAATGTATACTTTATTTGACTCTGCTTTTGATTCCTTGAACCCCGGTGGTTCGTTTGTCTTTGTGATTCGTAAATCACATGGTGCTAAGAGTGCTCAGGCTAAGTGCATGGAACTTTTTGGTAACTGTGAATTGCTTGAAAAGGACAAGGGTTTCTATATTTACAGATCCGTGAGGGCTTGACTTCTGGGTCTAGAAGTGATAAAATCTTAAATTGCATAAGTGTGGGTTTAT
This sequence comes from Erysipelothrix sp., assembly GCA_012520695.1. Taxonomy (GTDB): domain Bacteria; phylum Bacillota_I; class Bacilli_A; order Erysipelotrichales; family Erysipelotrichaceae; genus Erysipelothrix. The sequence continues at coordinate 3,407 of JAAYNU010000117.1, read as the reverse complement.
GCGCGTTTTTTTAGTGTATGAGAAAGGATGGCATAAATGGAGAAAAACCAAACATATAGTGTTAAGAAATTTGGTAATAAAGCAACTCGACGTGACTATTCAAAGGTAAGTGGTACTTTAGAATTACCGAACTTGGTTGAGATTCAAACGCAAGCTTACGAATGGTTTAAAGACGAGGGACTTTCAGAGGTTTTTAATGAAATCTATCCTATTCAAAGTTATAATGAAAATGTGAAGTTGAAGTTTATTAACTACTCATTTGGAGAACCTAAATATGATGTAAACGAGTGTCGTACTCGTGAGGCGAACTATGCTGCACCATTGCGTGCAATCATGCGTCTTGAAATTATTAATAAACAAACCGGAGAGGTCATTGAGAAAGAAGAGGAAGTCTTCTTGGGAGATCTCCCTTTAATGACGGAAACGGGTACCTTTATAATTAACGGTGCTGAGCGTGTCATTGTATCGCAAATTGTGCGTTCCCCTGGAGCGTATTTTAAGTCTGAAACAGACGATAAAACAGGTAGAGAAACATTCTTATCGGAATTAATTCCGGGACGTGGTACTTGGCTTGAATTTATGAGTGATGATCGTAAGGCTGCGAATGGTCGCGTCATTAATATGAAAGTTGACCGTAAGCGAACAATCGCTTCAACAATTCTGTTTAAATCATTGGGATTAAGTCTTGACTTATTAGAAGGTGAAGATGCTTTCTCGACAGATTCATTTAAACAATTTTTAGAAGCAATGGGATTACCTGTTTATAACGAATGGGATGAAGTTGACAGTGAGAACCGTGAGTTCTTATCACTATATGCATTATTATATACGTCATACTTCGGGAATTATCCTGAATTAGTGGATTCTTTAGTATTGGATAAGACGGCTACGTTTGAAGATTCATTGCGTGCAATGTATGAAAACCAACGTGCTGATGAAATCCCTACTACAGATGGTGCTATTAACTTAATGAACGCGAAGTTCTTAGATCCTCGTCGTTACGACCTTAATAAAGCGGGTCGCTTTAAGCTACATAAAAAATTAGAAGTTTATAACCGTGCTGATGGAACGCGTCTTGTTCATGATGTTGTTGATGCTGCTGGAAAAGTAGTTTTCCCTGCTGGAACACACATTACAAAACGTGATGACATTACGAAGTTAAGAGATACTTTACGTGAAGGGTCGGCAATGAATGCTTTCCCACTTCGTAACATCTTCTCAGCTCCGGATGTGCGTACAATCGTTGTTGATGGAAGTTTCGTTCTTGTTGGACGTATTCTTGCAAGTGACATCGAATCTGACTTATTCGAATACGAAAAAGGAACAGTGCTAACTGAGGCTGATCTAAAAGTATTAAAGGGTCAAACAATTAAAATTTATACAGGAATCATTGCGAAACCTGTTGTTGTTACTAAAGACAACGCTCATTCAGTATTAAATTACGGTCATCGTTTATTTACGTATGGTCGATTATTAAATGCTAAGGGTGAAGATATTATGACAGCTCGCGGTGGTTTCTTAGTTGAGCGTTTTGCGCCTAACGTAAACCCACCAAAAATTAATAAAACAAATGACAAACTTCTCATGGAAACAATCGAGAAGGAAGATCTTACACTTTGGTTAGTTGGAGCAGCGATGCAAGAACTATTTGTTCGTCCTGATGAGCACAGTGAAGAAACTGTTAAACTAGTCGGAAATGACCCATTATTAGAGAAAACAACGATTGTTGCTTCAGATATGTATGCAACATTCTCATATTTCTTAAACTATATTGATGGTGTTGGTTCTGATGATGATATTGACCAATTGGGGAACCGTCGTGTTCGTTCTGTTGGTGAATTGATTCAAAACCAGTTCCGTATTGGTTTAAGCCGTATGGAACGTGTTGTTAAGGAAAGAATGTCCATTTCAAGTGACTCTTCTATCTTAACTCCTAAAAATCTAACAAACGTTCGTCCATTAACTGCAATGGTTAAAGAGTTCTTCTCTTCATCTCAATTGTCTCAGTTCATGGATCAAATGAACCCGCTTGCTGAGTTAACGAACAAGCGTCGTATTTCGGCTCTAGGGCCTGGTGGTCTTACTCGAGATCGTGCTGGATTTGAAGTGCGTGACGTTCATACGTCTCACTATGGTCGTATTTGTCCTATTGAAACACCTGAAGGTCCGAACATTGGGTTGATTAATAACTTAACTTCTTATGGTCGAATTGATCCGTATGGTTTCATTCAAACTCCGTATCGAATCGTTAAAGAGGGCGGTATTGTTACAGAAGATGTAATTTACTTGTCAGCTGATGATGAAGTCGAATATGTTATTGCGCAAGCAAACGAGGTCAGTGGTGATCGTCTTGTTAATGAGCAAGTAGTTGTTCGTTACCGTGGTGAAAACATTCTGGCTGAGCGTTCAACGGTTGAATTAATTGACGTTTCTCCACAACAAATTGTTTCTGTTGCTACGGCAGCGATTCCATTCTTGGAGAACGATGATGCGTCTCGTGCACTTATGGGTGCGAACATGCAGCGTCAAGCAGTTCCTCTATTGAAACCTCGTTCACCTTATGTTGGAACAGGTATTGAGCATCGAATCGCGAAGGACTCTGGTTCTGCTGTGATTTGTCATGCTGATGGTGTTGTTAAGTATGTTGATGCTAACCAAGTTATTGTAAATAACACAGATGGTGGCTAGCGTATCTACCAATTCCAAAAATTCCGTCGTTCGAACCAAGGTACATGTATTAATCATAAACCGTTAGTTGTTGTTGGTGAAAAAGTCTTCGATGGTGACATCTTAGCTGATGGACCTTCAATGCAAGATGGTGAGTTAGCTCTTGGGCAAAACATCACTGTTGGATTTATGACTTGGAATGGTTATAACTATGAGTATGCGATTATCATGAGTGAGCGTCTTGTAAAAGATGACATTTATACATCGATCCACATTGAAGAATATACTTTAGAAGTTCGTGAAACTAAGTTAGGACCTGAGGAAATTACTCGAGATATTCCTAACGTAAGTGAAGCGTCATGCCGTCATCTTGATGCGCGTGGTATCGTTATGATTGGTGCTGAAGTTAAAGAGGGCGATATCCTAGTTGGTAAAGTTACTCCTAAGGGTCAATCAGAAATATCTCCAGAAGAAAAACTATTGCTTGCAATCTTCGGTGAGAAGAGTCGTGAAGTTCGCGATAACTCATTGAAAGTTCCTCATGGTGGTAGTGGTATTGTTCAAGACATTCGTGTCTTCCGTCGTGAAGATGGTCATGAACTATCTCCTGGTGTAAGTGAATCCGTAAAAGTCTACATCGTTCAGAAGCGTAAAATCTCTGAGGGTGACAAGATGGCGGGTCGTCACGGTAACAAGGGTGTTATTTCTAAGATCCTTCCTGTTGAAGACATGCCTTATAT
>JAAYNU010000116.1 GCA_012520695.1 Erysipelothrix sp. | reverse complement strand
CATGCTCTCTAGTGAAAATGAGGACATTGCGGATGCAAATATAGCTGTTTGTTCGATATCAAGATTGCTGAGTGTGCAGTAGGCCACGCCGGCTGTAAATGCATCTCCGGCACCCGTCACATTAACTAACTGAGTAGCGAGTGTTGGCATGGTTCCTTTTTTAGTAGCATTTTGATAGTAGACTCCATCACGTCCAAGGGTAATGAATACCTGTTGAACTCCTTTGTCGATAAGAATTTGTGATGCGAGTTCGAGACTCTCTTTATCTACAATCTCAACTCCGCTTAGAAACCCTGCCTCGTTTTGGTTGCATTTTACAGTATGGAATTTTCCAATGAAATCAACGAGTTTATGGGCTTTACCAATCGAAACAGGATCAATGATCACTTTCTTGTCCTTGTGATGATTCACTACATAGCGCATGATTTCTTCTGGAAGTGATGCATCCATTACAATAACTTCACCTCGATTAATTGCACTTTCTTTCTTAATGATATGCTCCATCGGCATTTTATCGAGTGCACTTGTGTCTGATAATGCGAGTTTCATTTCGCCTTCATTATCAAGTAGAGCCATATAAATTGTCGATACATCATTTTCTAAAAAGTAAGAATGTGTTAAATCAATTCCTAAGTCATCACAACTATCTTTAATGATTTTCCCAAAGGGGTCATTACAAATTGATGTGATCAGGTTTACTTTAATGCCAAGTCTTGCGAGATTCTCCGAAATATTTCGAGATACTCCGCCTGGGTGAATGGTTACTTCACCCGGGTTCGATTCATTGTCGAGAAGTGGATTGAATGATTTACCATAGAGGTCAATCATCGCTGCTCCAATAACAACAACGCTTTCGTACTCACTGATGACATAACCGCGTCCGGCAATATAACCTTTTTTGATCAGATTGGAAATATGAACAGAAGCAGATGATCGTGAAATATTTGCCTTGTGGGCAAGTTCAATCTGTGAGATGAGCGGATCATCCGATATAATTCTATATATTCTCTTCTCAGTATTGGTCATCGTTTTTTTCTTGTGATTCACTAACTTAACTCCTCTCTTGATAATTTAACTATATCATGTGTGCAAGCCTTATTTTCTAAGCATATGCTTAGAGTAAAATGTCGTTTAAATACGGGATAGAATCTTGAGCGCCAGCCTTTGAAACACACTTGGAAGACGCCTTAGTAGCGAGTTTCATTGCTTCAATTTCATTCAGTCCTCGTGCGATAGCACTCATGAAAGCGCCGATATAAGTGTCTCCAGCGGCGGTTGTATCAACAACATCAGTTGGTACTATATCCACAAGTTCTTGAGTATCACCGTGCGTAAGAAGAGACCCTCTCGATCCTAATGTAATGATGAGTTTACACTGATATTGATCATAAAAGTGTTTAGACTGTGAAAATACATCGAATTCCCCTTCTAAATTCATTGCATCTGCAAACTCAATTTCATTGGGAATAAAATAATCTAGTTTTGATAAATAATCTTTATTGAACAAATGATTGTACGGAGCAGGATTAAGAACGGTTTTCACACCTAATTCATGGCACAAATCAATTGCGTAATAGATGACTTCAAGTGGAAGTTCAAACTGGAAGAGACAATAATCAAAGGTTGCGATGAACTCTTTTTGTGCTTCCAAGTCTTCAACTGTCAACTCATAGTTTGCGCCTGGATAGTAAACTATTGAGTTCTCTCCTAAATCATCAACGTTGATGATCGCAATACCTGTATTTTTATCCGATTTTAGAATCCCTTGAGTGTCAATTCCCTCATCATTCAAATCTCTTTGGATATGAGAACCTACATCATCCGATCCAACACAGCCTATCATTGCGACTTCAGCACCCAAACGAGCAAGGGCAACCGCTTGGTTGGCCCCCTTCCCTCCATGAGATACTTTCAGGGAATCTGCAGCAATGGTTTCTCCGCCCTGGGGTAGATGAGAAAGTCTAAAACTCATGTCCTCATTAATACTACCAATAACAAGTACTTTCTTCATCACTGATACGTCCTTAGTTTTGAATAGAGTAAATCTAAGAAGTGATCATGATTAATTTTTGTTAATACTTTTACTTTACCTTCTTCTCTGTTTGCAAGGCGTCGATCCGCAACACTCATACCTCGAGTGTAGAGACCTTGTGTCTCAATCACAATTTTCAGTGTTTCGTATTCGAAGATTTCTTCATGATTAAGAACCATGATTGAAACAACATCATGAAGCGATGTTCTGAAGTTGACACTGTTTTGGCGTCTTGCCGCAACAATCACTTCTGATAAGAACTCACCGATGGGGCCGGTATTCTTAATATCATCAAGGTGAGTTTTATCAATGAATGCTTGTTCCGTTACATTGAGACCCGCCATGATGATGGGAATATTTGAATTAAACACAATTTGGGCTGCCTCAGGATCAACTAAAAAGTTAAATTCAGCTGCTGGTGTAGTATTACCACCCTTAAGCCCACCCCCCATAACGGAGAGACATTCAATTTTTTCAATCAATTCAGGATGAAGCATGATCAAATGTGCAATATTCGTCAGCGGCCCAAGTGCCGCGATTGTTACGGGTTCTATTGCCTGTGTTAAATGATGTTTTAGTGCTTGAACTGCACTAAGCTCTGATAAAGGAGTTAAGTTATCATCTTTGAATTGATAGTCTCCCATACCGTTATTACCATGTATGTATGTTGCATAGAATGGTTCAGCAACCAGTGGCTTGTCGGCGCCCTTTGCGATTTCTAATTTTTTATTTGCCATGTTCACAATGCGACGCGCATTCTCAGTTGTAATGTCCACATTCACATTCCCTGATACAGTTGTGATTAAAGGAATGT
>JAAYNU010000115.1 GCA_012520695.1 Erysipelothrix sp. | reverse complement strand
TTGAGCCTCAAACTGAAACAGTTTGGCGTCAAGCAACTAAATACAACGTTCCTCGTGTAGTATTCGTTAATAAGATGGATGCTATCGGTGCGGATTTCTACATGGCAGCACAAACAATCGTAGATCGTTTGGGTGCTAAATCTACACCAATTCAATTACCTATCGGTGTTGAAGACAACTTTATCGGTCTAATCGATATCGTTGAACAAAAAGCTCATATGTTCGCAGATGTATCACAAAAGTCAGATGACATTGTTGATGTACCTGAAGAATATAAAGCACAAGTTGCTGAATACCGTGAAAAACTATTCGATCTTCTTTCAGATTTCGATGAAGATTTCATGATGATGATTCTTGAAGGTGAAGAACCTTCAGTTGATCAAATCAAAACAGCAATGCGTAAAGCAGTTATCTCAGGGGAATTCTTCCCAGTAATGTGTGGAGCTGCTTATAAAAATAAAGGTGTTATTGCAATGCTTGATGCAGTTATCGAGTACTTACCTTCACCAATCGACATCCCTCCAGTTTCTGGAACTCTACCTAGCGGTAAAGAAGATGTTCGTGAAGCAAGTGATGACGCACCATTTAGTGCATTAGCATTTAAAGTTGCGACAGACCCATTTGTTGGTCGTCTAACTTATTTCCGCGTTTATTCGGGAGTTGCTCAATCTGGCTCGGGTGTTTATAACTCAGTTAAATTGAAGCGCGAACGTTTCGGACGTATCATGCAAATGCATGCAAACCACCGTGCTGAGATCGAAAACGTCTATGCTGGTGAAATTGCTGCTGCTGTAGGATTAAAAGTTACAGGTACTGGAGATACTCTTTGTGATGAGAAACATGAAATTATTCTTGAATCAATGAACTTCCCAGAACCAGTTATCAACGTTGCGGTTGAACCTAAAACTAAGGGTGACCAAGACAAGATGGGACTGGCTTTAGCTAAATTGGCTGAAGAGGATCCAACTTTCAAAACATATACAAATGAAGAAACGGGTCAAACAATCATTGCAGGAATGGGTGAGTTACACTTAGATGTTCTTGTTGATCGTATGAAACGTGAATTCAACGTTGAAGCTAACGTTGGGGCTCCACAAGTTGCTTACCGTGAAACTATTCGTGGTACTGCAGAGTGTGAAGGTAAGTTTATTCGTCAATCCGGTGGACGTGGACAATTTGGACACGTTTGGATCAAGTTTGAACCAAACCCAGGTAAAGGTTTCGAATTCGTTGATAAAGTCGTTGGTGGAACAGTTCCTCGTGAATTTATTAAACCTACGCAAGAAGGTCTTACTGATGCAATTCAAAATGGTTTAATTGCTGGATATCCTGCAATTGACATTAAAGCTACATTATTCGACGGATCATCACATGATGTTGACTCGAGTGAGATGGCTTATAAGATTGCTGCAAGTATGGCATTCAAAGAAGCTGCTAAGAAATGTGATCCAGTTATCCTTGAGCCAATCATGGATGTTGAAATCACAGCTCCTGCTGAGTACTTAGGTTCTGTAATGGGAGATATCTCAGGACGTCGTGGACAAATTCGTGACCAAGTTGAACGTAACAATGCTGTTACTGTTAAAGCTTTCGTTCCATTGTCTAATATGTCTGGATATACTACTGACTTACGTTCATTTACTCAAGGACGTGGTGCTTCTTCAATGCAATTTGCAC
>JAAYNU010000114.1 GCA_012520695.1 Erysipelothrix sp. | reverse complement strand
TTTTCTTGGGGCGTATCTTTCTGGTGAGCTTTCGTTTGCGTGTGTTTTTCTTTTTCCATGATTGGGTGGTAGTGTGTGCTCCGTCTCATGTTGATCGTATTAGGGCTCGGGGGTTTGATCATTGTTTGGTGTTGGCGGGTTTCTTGAATCTTCCGGTGATTGAGGGTGTTTTGGGGAGTTTATCTTCTGAACGTCAGGCGTCGAAATCGCGTGAGGAGCGCTTGTTGATTGGGAAGGATTTGGTGTTACTTGATGGGAGTTTATTGAAGGGTAAGAAGGTCTTGGTTTTGGATGATGTTATGACGACTGGGAGTACGCTGATTGCGTGTTGTGAGTTGCTTGTGGACCATTGTGTTTGTGTTGAGGCTTTGTGTGTATCATATGTGCCAACGATTTCTTGAATATTGTCTTGTCATAACGTATAATGGTTTTATGAGTTTCGGAGGTATTTCAATGCAGGGTGTTGTAAAGATTTTTAATAAGAATAAGGGTTTCGGATTTATTACGACGCGTGATGGCGAGGATGTGTTTTTTCACTATTCTCATTTAATCATGGAAGGATTTAAAACTGTAGAAATTGATACTGAGGTTGAGTTTGAGTTAATCGAATCGGATCGTGGAAAACAAGCTCATAACATTATTAGAATAGCTTAAATTTAAGTGGCCTTTTGAGGCCTTTTATTTTCGTTTGGGTGTTGGCGAGTCCAACTTTTTCGCAATGTTTATTTATGATACAATTAGAAGGAAATGGAGGCTTGTATTTATGGCGAGTTTTTTAACAAATTTATTTAGTGGTGATCGAAAGATATTAAAAGATGTTGAAGCGGTAGCGGATAAAATTGAATTACTAGCGGATGAAACGCGTGCATTGAGTGATGAGGATCTTAAGGCTAAGACGGCTGAATTTAAGGGGCGTCTTGCTGAGGGTGAAACGCTTGATGATATTTTAGTCGAGGCTTATGCAGTTGCGCGTGAAGCAGCTTTCCGTGTTATTGGGGAGTACCCATATAAGGTTCAGCTCATGGGTGGGATTATTCTTAACCGTGGTGATATTGCGGAGATGAAGACGGGTGAGGGTAAAACTTTGACTGCGATTCTTCCTGCTTATTTAAATGCATTGTCGGGTAAGGGTGTTCACATCATTACCGTGAACGAATACTTGGCTCAGCGTGATGCTGAGTGGATGGGTGAAATTCACCGTTTCCTTGGTTTAACTGTTGGGTGTAACGTTCGTGCTTTATCTGCTTCACAAAAGCGTGAAGTTTATGAGTGTGATATTACGTATACAACGAACTCTGAAGTTGGGTTTGATTATCTTCGTGACAACATGGTTACTAAGGTTGAAAATCGTGTACTTCGTAATTTAAATTTTGCTTTAATTGATGAGGTTGACTCGATTTTAATTGATGAGTCTCGTACGCCGTTGATTATTTCAGGTGGGTCTCGTGAGGGGGCTGCTTTATATACTCAGTCGGATAAATTCGTTAAGAAGTTAAATGAGGGTGCTGATTTCGTTGTAGATGTTAAGGCGAAGAATGCTCAGTTAACTGAAGAGGGTGTTCACAAGGCGGAGCGTTCATTTAAGATTAATAACCTTTATGATATCGATAATGCTTCTTTAGTTCACCACATCAATAATGCTTTGAAGGCAAACTACACAATGACAAATGATGTTGAGTATGTTGTTCAGGATAATCAAGTTGTCATCGTTGACCAATTTACGGGTCGTTTGATGGAGGGTCGTGAGTATTCTGACGGTCTTCATCAAGCGCTTTGTGCTAAGGAAAATGTCACAATCAAGCAAGAGTCAATTACGCTTGCTACGGTTACTTACCAAAATTTCTTCCGTCTGTATGCGAAGCTGTCAGGTATGACAGGTACAGCGAAAACTGAGGAAGAGGAATTCCTACAAATTTATAATATGCGTGTATTGGAAATTCCTACTAACCGTCCAATTGCTCGTATTGATGAACAGGATTTAATTTATGGTACTAAGAAGGCTAAATTTGAAGCCTTACTTGATACAGTTCGTGAATTAACGGAGCGCGGACAACCAGTGCTTGTGGGTACGGTTGCTGTTGAGACTTCGGAGTATATTTCAATGATGATGAAACAGCGCCGCATTAAGCATGAGATCTTGAACGCTAAGAACCATGCTCGTGAGGCTCAAATTATTGAGATGGCGGGTCGTAAGGGTTCTGTCACAATCGCTACTAACATGGCGGGTCGTGGTACGGATATTAAGTTAGATGATGAATCTCGTGCTTTGGGTGGCTTGGCTGTTCTTGGTAGTGAGCGCCATGAATCGCGTCGTATTGATAATCAGCTTCGTGGTCGTTCGGGTCGTCAGGGTGATCCTGGTTTCTCTCGTTTCTTTGTATCGTTTGAAGATGATTTAATGATTCGTCACGGATCTGAGCGTTTCGAGGGTGTTTATTCTAAGCTTGGTGATGTTGCGATTGAAAATAAAGTAATCACAAAACAAATTGGTGCGGCTCAGCGTCGTGTCGAGGGTACTAACTTTGATGTTCGTAAATCATTACTTGATTATGATGATGTTCTTCGTGAACAACGTGAAATCATTTATGAACAACGTAACTACATTCTTGAGAACGAAGATGTTCACTCGATTGTTAAGGAAATGTATGAGCGTTTAATTTCGAATACAATTGCTTCTCATAATCAAGAGGGTAATTTGGAGTTGGAGAAACTTGTTGAAGCATTGAACAAGCTTGAACTCTCACAATTATCGGTTGCGGATCTATCAGGTCTGTCTCTTGAAGAAGTGGATCAGAAGATTATGGACGATGCTTGGGGAATTTATGAAGCGAAGATCGAGCCAGTTAAAGAACAATTTACTAAAGTTGAAAAAGATATCGTGCTTCGTATGATTGACCGTTCTTGGGTTGATCACATCGATGCAATGAGCAAGCTTCGTGAAGGAATTCATTTACGTTCCTATGCTCAAGGTAAACCACTTCAAGCATATGTTGAAGAAGGGTTTGAAATGTTTGAGGATATGTTGGGTAATATTGCTCAAGATATCGTATTATTCTGTGCAAAAGTTAATATCGAATATAGACAAGGGTGATTTAGATGGAATTATTTGAGATAACTCAGTTACTTGATCGATCATCGGTCTCTTTGAAGGCGCTTGGTGATTCACTTTGACTTAGCTGAAAAAGCAAAACAAGTTAAAGTGTTAGAGGATGAAATGTTGGTGGACGGTTTTTGGGATGACCATAAAACGTCTGCCGTTCATATTCAGTCACTCAATCGTATTAAAAAGATGGTTGATGGCTATGAAAAACTAATGGGTGAATTGGAGTCGTGTAAGGATAGTGTCGAGTTACTAAAAATGGAACCGGACGCTGAATTTCAGGAACTCTTGGAAGAGGAAGTTTTGGCTTTGATGAAGGAACTTGATTCATTCTCGATTGTGATTCTTCTCAGTGAAGATTATGATACGAAGAATGCGATTGTGGAAATTCATCCGGGTGCCGGTGGTACTGAGAGCCAGGATTTCGCGGAAATGTTATATCGCATGTATCAACGATGGGCTCAGGATCGTGGTTTCAAAACGTCGATTCTTCATTATATTGATGGCGATGAAGCGGGAATTAAATCCGTTGCTTTCTCGGTTTCGGGTACGTTTGCTTATGGTTATTTGAAGGCGGAAAAAGGGGTTCATCGATTGGTTCGTATCAGTCCGTTTGACTCTTCGGGTCGTCGTCATACTTCCTTTGCGTCGGTTGATGTTTCTCCTGAGTTTGATGACAGTATTGAAATTGTGATCAATCCGGAGGATATTAACGTCGATACAATGCGTGCTACGGGTGCTGGGGGTCAACACGTCAACAAGACTGACTCTGCTGTTCGTATTACTCATAAGGCTACAGGTATCGTTGTAACGTGCCAAAGTGGTCGATCCCAACTTCAAAACAGAGACGAAGCGATGAATATGCTTAAGTCTAAACTATATCAGCGCGAAATTGAAGAGAAACAAGCTCATATGGCCGCAATCAAAGGCGAACAAAAGGCCATTGGTTGGGGTTCTCAGATTCGTTCATATGTTGTGCATCCTTATACTATGGTTAAGGATCATCGTACGAAACATGAGTCGAGCCAGTTGGATGATGTTTTGGATGGAGATATCCAGGACTTTATCGAGTCATATCTGAAAATGAACGTAGGAGATTAAATGAAAAACAAAATCTTTGATGGTGTATTATTAGTGATTGGGAACGCCTTACTAGCGTTTGGTGTCTCTTTCTTCATTCTCCCCAATAAAATTTTATCAGGGGGCGTTGCGGGTATAGCGGTAGCGTTGTACCCCATTTTTAATGTGGAGCCTAAATTAATGATGAACATCATCATTTTTGTTTGCTTTGTGATCGGTCTCGTGTTCTTAGGGAAACGATTTGCGGCAAAGACGGTTGTGAGTTCAATCTTATATCCTATCTTTGTGGCTCTTTTTTCCTTGATATCGTATCAACCTGAAGTGGATCCCTTAATGGCTTCAATCTTCGGTGGTCTTATCATGGGAATTGGCCTGGGTGCAACGTTTAGAACTGGTTCGAGTACCGGTGGTATGGATATTCCGCCACTTATTCTTGAAAAGTTCACGAATATTAGAGTTTCAATTTGGATTTTAATATTAGATGCTATTACGGTACTGTTGGGTTTGAAATCTTTTGGATTGAATTCAGTTCTACTTGGGTTGATTTCTGTCTTTACTGCTACAGTTGCGATCGATAAGATGCAAACGCTTGGCGGAGAACAGGCCAAACAAGTTTTCATTATAACGAATAAAAATGATGAGGTATTAGAGCATATTCATACTTTAATTGATCGGGGTTCAA
>JAAYNU010000113.1 GCA_012520695.1 Erysipelothrix sp. | reverse complement strand
TAAAACAACTCTGCGATAAGCTCAAGTACTTTACTCTCGAGGCATTAAAAAAGAAGCCCTTAGGCTTCTAGAATGAGTGACGATAATTCAATCGGATTAAGAATGGTGCCATCTTTACTGGCGCGCATGCTACCTGCAGAGATTTCATCCATTAATACGATTTCATTTCTTACAACACCAAATTCATATTTAATATCATGAAGTGTGATGCCTTTGGACTTTAGTAAAGCTTTAACTTGTCTTGTGATTTCTTTTGTTTGGTGTATCAGTTGAATGCCTTGTGGGCCTGAAAGAATGTTTAACTGAGTTAGGGCATCCAGTGTGATAGGGGGATCGTTTCTTAAATCGTCTTTTAAAGTAAACTCAACGAAGTAATCAAGATCATCGCCTTCATTTGCGTAAGCACCATAACGACGGATGAAGCTACCTCCTGCTTTAAGTCGGCAAATCACTTCAAGTCCTTGTCCGAATACAGTACAGTTTTCTACGACCATTGTATTGGTTTCAAGATTACTTGAGATGTAGTGGGTTGGGATGTCTACTAGATTTTCAAAGAAGAAACGTGTTACTTGAAGTCCTAAGTTTCCCATACCTTCAATTTGTAGGCCGACTTCGTTGGCACCTGGATCAAAGACGCCGTTACTTCCGGTAACGTCATCTTTGAATTTCAGGGTAATAGTTCCGTCTTCATTGTCGTAAATATCTTTTGTTTTTCCTTTAAATTTTAGGCTCATAGTGTCCGATATCCTTTCGGTAGTGAATGTCTTTGGATTCTATTTTAGAAACGGATTCATAGGCTTTTTGTCGAGCATCTTCGAGTGTTTTACCCGATCCATGCACAAACAGGACGCGACCACCACTTACGTAGAATGCATCATCCTTGTAGTGGGTTCCCATGTGGAAGGCTTTATCGTGCAATCCTTCGATGATTTCTCCCAATCGCGGCTCAGCCGGGTAGTTGGGAGCGCTCATAACGACGCCTAGGTGGTAGTCCTTGGACCATTCAATCGGTTTAGGGTCATCGTTCATGACTGAGAGAATGATCTCGTAGAGGTCTGATTCAAAGGCTAACATAAGCGCCTCAGTTTCAGGATCTCCGAAACGAACGTTGTATTCAATAACCTTAATGCCTTCGCGTGTTTTCATTAATCCGCAAAAGAGTACGCCCACGAATGGATTTCCTTCGTCCATCATTCCTTTAAGGGTTGGATAGACAACAGTATTCATGGATTCAGAAACATCGTCTTGTGAGATGTGGTCAACGGGTGTGTAAGCACCCATACCACCGGTATTTTCACCCTCATCTTTGTCGTATGCGCGTTTGTAGTCTTGTGATACTTGTAAGGGAAGGGCTGTTTCATTGTGACACAATACGAGTAGTGAAAATTCTTCGCCGTCCATAAAGTCTTCAATGATGATTTCACTGGATGATTCACCGAAGCGCTTATCAACCAGCATTTCATGAATGTCTTGAAGTGCTTCTTCGTATGTTTCTGGGATTACGACACCTTTTCCAGCTGCAAGCCCAGATGCCTTGATGACGAGTGGGTAACTTGTTTTGGTTAAATATTCTTTCGCGGCTTCAAAGTCAGTGAACGTCTCATAGGCTGCGGTAGGAATATTGTGACGCTTCATAAAGTCTTTTGAATATGATTTTGAAGCTTCGAGTTTTGAAGCTTCTTTTGTAGGCCCAAATACACTAATGCCCGCTTGTTTTAGGGCATCCGTGACGCCGTTATCAAGGAGTGTCTCAGGACCGACAAGTACGAAATCAATGTCTAGGTACTTTGCGGCTTTGATGATGATATCATTATCCATAATATCAATCGGAACCGGTTGGGCGACATCTTTCATGCCATAGCTTCCGGGTGCACAGAATACATTTTTAACGGATGCGGACTTACTTAATCGATAGCAGAGCGCGTGTTCTCTTCCCCCGCTCCCAAGGACTAGTATGTTTGCCATTAGTGTTTGAAGTGCCTTGTCGATGTGAATATCATAGCAATTCCGTGTTCGTTACATGCATCAATGGAGTCTTGATCTTTCAGTGATCCACCGGGTTGAACGATGGCGCTGACGCCGTAAGTTGCGAGTAAATCCACAGTATCGCGCATTGGGAAGAATGCATCACTTCCCACAACACTACCCTTAGCTTTTTCTTGGGCTTGTTCGCAAGCGATGAGTGCAGCGCCGACGCGGTTCATTTGTCCCGCGCCAATACCAACTGTTTGTTTGTCTTTAACTAAGACAATCGCATTACTCTTAACGTGTTTCACAATCTTTTGTGCGAACTCGAGGTCGTCTGAGTTGGATGTTGTGATTGTTGGTGTAGTCCAGTCTGCATTAGGAGTGATGTCCATGTCTTGAACAAGAAGTCCTCCAGGTATTTTAATTGCGTTTTGGTCGACTGTTTGAGGTCCTTGAATGAATGTCATGACTCTCAGGTTCTTTTTCTTTGTGAGGATGTCGAGTGCTTCTTGAGTGTAGCTTGGTGCTAAGATGACCTCAAGGAACAGGGTGTGTAGGTCTTGTGCTGTATCAGCGTCAACTTCGCCGTTGAAGGCAACGATTCCACCAAAGATACTGATTGGATCTGCTTCATAGGCGCGTTTGAATGCTTGTGAGATTGAATCTGCACTTGCGACACCGCATGGGTTCATGTGTTTTAAGACGACGCATGTTGGGTCTGTGAACTCGCTGAGTAGTCCCAGTGCTGCTTGTCCGTCTTGGATGTTGTT
>JAAYNU010000112.1 GCA_012520695.1 Erysipelothrix sp. | reverse complement strand
GTTGTTGCTTATGGTATCTGTAACCTTTACGGATCCATTGCTTTAACGAACTTTGGTTATATTGATCGTGTTAAACCGGGAATCATTGGTGAATTGAATGATAAATCGAGTGGCATGTGTCACACGTTCTTGGATGATATTGTGGGCGCAATTGCGGCTGCTTCAGCAAGTAAATTAGCTCATACTAATTAAAGGAGGATCTCATCATGGCAATTGAATCAGAATTTCGTCTGCGTCTTGAACGTTTGTTATCGCGCTTGGATGTTTCATCAGACTCTGTAGTTTTAGTTCATGAGTCGGATGTGATTTCTAAATTGGTGTCGCGTGATTACTTGCGAATCCTACAGGATGTTGTAAGTGAGGGTACTGTTTCCATATTAGGGGACTGTACTTTAAATACTGGGGCTGATGATCATGACCGTTTATCAACTCAAGAGCGTCTTGTCTTGAGTTCAGGTCCAATGCTTCAGTTAATGACTTTACAGGGGGAGTGCTTCTATGTTTCACATCCTTCTTTAATGATTGCTTCGGTTGGTAAGTATGCGCGTTATTTGGCGCGTCATCATGAACTTGATTTCCCTTATGGGCCTGATTCGGTGTTTAATGACTATTATGGTATGAACACTGTGGTGCTCTTTATTGGAGATAAGCATGATTTAGTGGAATCTAAGTTTGTGTATGCGAAGCGTGATGATGCTGTGATTCGTAAGGATGTGACGGACTCGGGTTCTGAGTTGTTGTCGTATCTTGATTATCACAGTGATATAGATGCAGTGCATCGTTCTTTTTTCTCGGGGAATCTTTTGATTTCTGAGAATATGGGTGATCATGTTGTCTATGGTATTACGTTTAAGGAGTATATAGAATATCTTAACTCTCAATTGTAAAGAAACTGTGTTATAATAATTTCGTGAACAGGGGTGCTTGTAGCAATACAGGCTGAGATTACACCCTATCACCTGATCTAGATAGTGCTAGCGTAGGGAGTTCGTTTATAAAGTACCTTTCCTTGCGCCGCCATTTCATTATGGAGGTGTTTTTTTATGAAAACGAAGGATCTTGTTTTAATGGCAATGTTTGTTGCCTTGCATGCGGTTTTGGAGTATTTGAAGGTTGCCTTTAATTTCTTTAGTATGCCGCAAGGGGGAAGCGTCAGTTTGGCTGCTGTTCCTTTGTTATTAGCGGGTTACTTTTTAGGATTTCGAAAGGGTCTTCTTGTTACTGTAGTGAGTGTATTGGTTGGGTTCATGATTGAACCGCCTTATATCTTACATTATGCGCAAGTGTTCTTGGATTATTTCCTTGGTTATGCTGCGTATTCCTTGGCAGTTTTAATTCCAAACATTAAAGTTTCAAAGATTAGTTTACCAGTGGGAACAGTGGTTTCTGATTTTGTTCGTTTCATGGCATCGAATCTGTCGGGGTGGATTTTCTTCCGCTCGGCGTATGAGGGTAATGTCATACGGGGTGTTATGCGCTACAATGCCACGTACATGATTCCTGTGATGATTGTGAACTTTGTGTTTGTCTTTATTCTATTGCCTCGTTTAAAGCCTTTAATTAAATAGTAGAAGCCCGTGCGAAATCTCAAGCACGGGTTTTCTTTTCGCACTGCTGTTATTTTTGTGTATAATATATGAGGAAGTGGGGTGTTGATGTGAAGCCGAAAATTGGTGAAGTGATTTATATACAGAGTTTCAAGCATGATGGTTCTTTGCATCGTACCTGGTCAAGTGGGACTGTTTTAGATGTTGATGATGAGAAGTTAGTACTGATTACTTATAAGACATGGGTTGTTGAGGCGGATGGTCGTAAATGGTTTACGCGTGAGCCGGCAATTTGTTTCTATTACTTTAATCGTTGGTACAATGTCATTTCAATGATTCGTAGTAAAGGGGTCTTCTATTACTGTAATCTTGCATCGCCGAGTGTTTATGATGGTGAAGCGCTTAAGAATATAGATTATGATCTTGATGTTAAACTATTTCCAGATGGGAAGTATCTTGTATTAGATGAAGATGAGTTTAAGGTTCATCGTAAACAAATGGAATACTCTCAGGAGTTGATTGATATTGTTGAAGCGGAGAAAGATCGTTTGGTTGAGAAGGTTAAAGCTCAGTCGTATCCTTTCGATGAAAAGACGATTCATGACTATTTCGACGCTTATCTGAGGATAAAAGAGCATAATTAAATTAACTAATGGTTGAATGACAAGGTAATTTCCGCTTTTACATAACAGTGTCTTTTGTCTAACTAACTTCTACATTTAAATGGAAGTTGGATATGATATAATTGAAAAGGACTCAGATGATGGTATAAACAACACC